>JAZTXW010000061.1:0-33970 GCA_045636625.1 Oscillospiraceae bacterium | reverse complement strand
TATTTTCCAAGGTCGCGCTGAAGACCTTCTACGTTTGCGGGAAGAGCATAGGCAACGAGAGCTGCTTTTCTTTCTGCGGATTCTGCGTTAACGTATTTGTCGCCGTTGATTTCGGTGAATTCTTTTGCGCGTACTTTTATGTCTTCGCCGTGATAACCGTCTTCGGGGAATTCAATGGCGTCTTCGCCAAGGTGGAGCTGAGGATATCTTGCTTCAAGGGATTTTCCGAATTTTTCGATCTGGTTGCCTGCGTCGTTGATATAGAATTCGCGGGTAACGTCATATCCGCACCATTTCATTGCTTCTGCAAGACCGTCGCCGATTGCGCCGCCGCGGGCGTTGCCCATATGCATGGGACCGGTGGGGTTTGCGGAAACAAATTCGACCATGACTTTTTCGCCTTTGCCCATGTTTCCGGTGCCGTAGGGATCTTTTTCGGTAAGAACGGCGGAAACGGTTTCAGCAAACCAATGGGGTGCATAGAAAACGTTGAGGAATCCGGGACCGGCAACTTCTGCTTTTTCAAAATAGGTTCCTTCAAGGCAGATGTGGGAAACGATTGCGTCCGCAATCTGGCGCGGTGCTTTGCGGAAAGATTTTGCGGAAACCATTGCCACGTTGGAAGCAAGGTCGCCGTTTTTGTTGTCCGCCGGGATTTCAATGTTGAATTTCGGGATTTCGCCTTCCGGAAGTTCTCCGGCGGCAATTGCGGAAATCACCGCTTTTTCGATAAGTTCTTTGTACTGCGCTTTGGCTTCCGCCACTAAGTTACGCATTTTCTTCACACTCCTTGACTACTATGTTAACTTCATTTTCGCTTGCAAACATGGCATTTATATCCATGGAATATTTAAAATTAAGGATTCCGCCGTTATCCTCAAGTCCGTTTTCAATTCCGTAACCCTGGATTCCCATTATCCAATCGGCATAGCCGTTGTCGTAATGGCACTGGTGGCGTTCGCCTTTTTCAATAATAAGCTGCTGGTTTCTTTTGCCGCTTCTGGTCATGGTAACGCGGCTGTCGCCTTCGATTTTAAGAAGGGTCTTCATGGTCGGCTCGGTATCCTCTTCGTCCATTTCCTCATAGCTGAGATAGAGAACATCCCGCCTTTTATAATAGCGGCCCTTTGTTGCAAGTTCGATGGTGTCTTTTTCACCGTCAACTTCCTGGGTGCCTTTTATAAAAATCATAACGTCTTTTTTCATTTTATTTTCCTTTTATATCAAAGTTCCTCAATTTCAAGTCTTGTAACGTCGGAAAGTTCTTCCCCGAGAAATTCTTTTCCAAGCTTTGCAAAGCCTTCTTCTTTATCAGTTACAAAAAATTTCATTCCGCCGATTTTTTTCGTTCCGGAAAGCATATCTTTTTCTTCAAGAAGAGCTTTTGCCCCAAGAGCCGCTTCCTTTCCGGAATCGATAAGGTTGAGTTTATGCTCCGTTATGGAATCCAGAAGATTATAAAGCAAAGGATAATGGGTGCAGCCGAGGATAAGGGTATCGATATTCTTTCCGTCGAAAGCGGAAAGATAATCCTTTGCAACAAGGCGGGTAACTTCGCAATTTGCGGCAAAATAACCGTTTTCCACAAGCGGAACAAAAAGCGGGCAGGCTTTTCCGGTGAAATTCGCCTCCGGCATGATTTCTGCCGTAAGTTTTTCGTAGGAACCGCTTGCGACGGTTGCCGCGGTCGCAATAAGACCTATGTTTTTGTTTTTGGTTGCGGAAACCGCCGCTTTAACGGTGGATTCCAGAACTCCCATACAGGGGACGGATCTTCCTTCGTTCATTCTTTCGCCGAGGACGGAACTTACCGTTCCGCAGGCGACAAGGATCATTTTGACATCCTGTTTTTCGAGGAAATCCATGCACTGTTTTGCGTATTCTTTTATGATATGGGGGCTTCTGCTTCCGTAGGGAACTCTTCCGGTATCGCCGAAGAAGATTATATCTTCCCCGGGAAGGATCCGCCGGAGTTCCCGGACCGCGGTAAGTCCGCCGAGTCCGGAATCGAAAACGCCTATCGGTCTGTTATCCATATAAATCAGGACCTTTCGTGAAAGGTGAAATTTTATTCGCAGGCAAGTTCAAGAAGCCTGTCGATAAGTCCGGAATAGGACATTCCGGTGCTCATGATGAGCTTGGGATACATTGAAATATTGGTGAAACCCGGAAGGGTGTTCGGTTCGTTAAGAACGATTTTTCCGCTTTCGCCGTCAATAAGGAAATCGACGCGGGTAAGGCCTTTGCAGCCGAGGATCTTATAGGCGCGCTTTGCGGTTTCGCGGATCTCCTCCGCAACTTTTTCGTCGATTCTTGCTTTAAGGAAGGTTTCGCTTTCGTCGTTGTAATATTTTGCGTCATAGCTGTAAAATTCATCGGCGGGAACGATTTCTCCGGGACCGCCGACCATAAGTTCGTCGTTTCCGAGCACAGCGCATTCAACTTCGATCGGATTGAGCACAGCTTCTTCAATGATGATTTTAACGTCGTGCTCAAAAGCAAGTTCCATCGCTTCTTTGAGCATTTCCGCGGATTTTACCTTGCTTATGCCAACGGAAGAACCGGCATTTGCGGGTTTTACGAAAACCGGCCAGCCAAGTTCGGTTTCAACGGCTTTTTCGGCTTCGGAATAATCAACGTTTCCGCGGAAATAAGTGAGCCATTTAACCTGGGCGATGCCCGCTCCCTTAAGAAGAGTATGGCAGACGTCCTTATCCATGCAGGCGGAGGATGCAAGAACCTTGCATCCGACATAGGGAAGACCGGCAATTTCAAGAAGTCCCTGCATGGTTCCGTCCTCGCCGTTTTTTCCGTGAAGGACCGGGAACACAACGTCAATATAAAGTTCCTTCCAGCCGTCTTCGGTTTTTATCATTGCGCCGTGGACGCTTCTGTCCGGGCAGATGTATGCTTTTTTAAGATGTTCAAGATCCGAATCCCATTCGTGAGCGCGGACTTTTTCAATATCTCCGTCATAAAGATACCATTCGCCTTCTTTTGTGATTCCGAGGAGAACGGGTTCGTATTTTTCTCTGTCAACGTTTTCCCAGACGGAGGAAACGGACATGCAGGAAACGTCATATTCGCTTGAAACTCCGCCGAAAAGCAGAGCAAGGGTTTTCTTTTCCATTCTATATAAAACCTCTTTTCGGTCTGTGATCGATTTTCAAAAGGCAATGTCCGCCGCAAGCGGCAGACACATTAAAAATATTTGTCAAACCATTTTTGACTTGTTCGGAACATGAATCCGCGGTTTTAAAATTCACCGGCAAGGGTTGTTAAAACGCCCATATAGGCTTCTGCCGGGTTGCTTAAAAACTTTTCCTTGACCGCAAGGGCCTGTTCCCTGGTCGGCATAAAGAGCGAAAGATTCATAAGGTCCGTTCCGATATCGGTAACGCGGATATGAATCATATATCCGTCTTCGGTTTTTGTTATGGTAACAAGGTTTTCTTTTTCTATTCGGCGGCGCTGAAGAATATTCCTTGCGCTTTCAACGGATTTTTCTTTTACGGAAAGCGGAAGATCCCCTTCAAGGGTTTTTGCCGCGGCTTTTCCGGTTTCGGTAACGGTGTATTCGTTTATTCCGGAATCTGTTTTAAAGGCGACCACACAGCCTGTTTCGCGAAGTTCCGCAAGAGCATCCGCAAATTCAAAATAGTTTGCGGTTCCGTCCGCAAGAATGGCTTCGGTCATTTCATCAAAGCCCATGGGTTCGCCGATTTCCGAAAGGATATGGCAGATAAGTATTCTTATTTCTCTTCCTTCGGTAAGTCCGCCGGGTCTTATTCCCGCGGTAAAGGTTTCTTCCATTTTGCCGCTCCTTTCAAAAAAGCTTTTTTGAATAAATTTCGGTGTATTTCAGAACGCCGTCAACGCGTTCCGATTTCATAAGGCTTATTGCCGAGGCCCGGAAGGGTTCTTCCGGAAGGCGGCTTGCTATTTCCGCGCCGGAAAAACCTTCGTCCGGGCGGAATTTTCTTGCAAGGGTTATATGGGGAACATATTCCCTTTCTTCAACTTCAAGACCGAGGTTTCTGATTTTTTCAAAAACCGCTTTCTGCAGATTCCGGAGATCTTCGTTTTCTTCCGTTCCTGCCCAAAGGATACCCTTTTCGAAAAGGCCTGTTCCTTTTATTTTCAGTTCAAAGGAGGGAAATTCGATTTCCGAAATTGCAGATTTTATTTCATCCGCTCTTTCGGTTTCTCCGATGAAAACAAGGGTAAGGTGAAGATTTTCCTTTGCGGAAAAATTTCCGGAAGAAAAGTTTTCCGCGGAATTTGCGGCGAAAAAAAGGGCGTTTTTTGTTTTCTCATCCAAACATATCGCTGTAAAAAGGCGCATTTTCGCCTCCGCTAAAACTCACAAACGGAGGGACTTTAAAGACAAAGTCCCTCCGCGGAAAATATTTTTTATCAGTCGGTTTTTACGCATTTATGCGGAATTTCGTGTTTCTGGAAAAGCTGTCCGCAGCGGGTGCATTTCCATGCCCAGGGATGTTCGCCGGTGAATTCAAGAGGACCTTTGCAGTCGATATATTCGGGTTCGGCAGCTTTTGCTTCCTCTTTATGTTTCTGTTCGCCTGCTGCTTCCGCAAGGCGCTGTTTGCGTTCTTCCGCGCGTTTACGGTAAAATTCCGGATCGTATGCGGTCATTCCTTCGGAATCGGTTTCGGGTTTGACCTGGTTATCCGGTTTGCGTTTTTCTTCGCGTACCGGAGGAACATATTCGGTTACGGTATATTTTTCCTCTTCCTCTTCCTCCGGTTCTTCGGCAGGAGCAGGTTCTTCGTAAACTTCTTCCTCTTCGGGTTCTTCCTCAGCGATTTCTTCTTCGGGTTCTTCGGTTTCCGGTTCTTCGTAAACTTCCTCGGCAATCTCTTCAAAAACCGGTTCTTCGATCACTTCTTCGATGATTTCTTCCGGTTCTTCGATCACCGGTTCCTCAATAACGGGTTCCGGAGCTTTTTCGCGTTTGGGAGCGAAGGGGTTTACCCATTCTTCGTCGGGAATGGATTTATAGGGGTTCGGTGCGGGAACGGGTTCCGGCTGGGGTTCGGGAATGGGTTCCGGACGAACGGGTTTATAGGGGTTTACATAAGGAGAAGGTGCCGGAGCAGGCTGCATGGGCTGCTGGGGCATGCCGTAAGGATTCTGCTGATACTGGGGTATCTGCTGGGGCATGCCGTAGGGATTCTGCTGATACTGGGGCATCTGCTGAGGGTTCTGCTGATACTGCATCTGCTGCTGCGGCATTGCGTAGGGGTTCATATAAGGATTCATGTAAGGATTGGGAGCCATCTGCTGCTGAGCAGCGGCAACGCGCTGTGCAATAAGGGTCTCCATTTCTCCTCTGAATGCGGAAAGTTCGGTTCTGATGGATTCCGCGGTATCGTCGGCGATCTCTGCGCGGAGTTCATCAAGTCCTGCTTCCTCTTCTTCGCCTTCGGAAAGGGAAGCAAGCTGAACAGCGGTTTTTGCTGCAAGTTTTGCGTTGTTGTAAACAAGCTCGATGTTGGAATCAAGGCTCATTCCGCCGGTCATCTCTTTTACAAGAGTGAGAAGGAAGGGAGTGAGTTCCTTGCCTTTGATGTTGTTTTCCTCGGCTTTTTTGACAGCGATTTCGATAGCTCTGTCGGCCATGCCTTTGGACATTGCGTATTCCTTCGGGATGGGGTTTCCGACAAGCATACCGCCGTGGATTCCGAGATCGAGTTTTGCTTTGAATGCGGCGGCAAGTTCATTGGGGGTGTTGACCCTGTAATCAACGCCGAAGCCGCTTTCTCTGCAATAGAATGCGGGGAGTTCGTCGGTGCCGTAGCCGATTACCGGAACGCCTTTGGTTTCAAGGTATTCAAGGGTAAGACCGATATCAAGGATGGATTTTGCGCCGGCGCAGACAACCATAACGTCGGTTCTGCCGAGTTCTTCAAGGTCTGCGGAAATATCCATAGTGGTTTCGGCTCCGCGGTGAACGCCGCCGATTCCGCCGGTTGCGAAAATTTTGATTCCGGCCATTGCGGCAATGATCATGGTGGAAGCAACGGTGGTTGCGCCGTCAGCTTTCATTGCTGCAAGCATAGGAAGATCGCGGCGGCTTGCTTTTGCGATTTTGGTTCCTTTTTTGCCGAAATATTCAATTTCCTGTTCGGAAAGACCAACCTTGAATTTACCGCCGATGATGGCGATGGTTGCGGGAACTGCGCCTTCCGCACGGATAAGTTTTTCAACGTTCCTTGCGGTGTTTACGTTCTGGGGATAGGGCATACCGTGGCTGATGATAGTGGATTCAAGAGCTACGACGGGTTTTCCGTTTTCAAGAGCGGATTTTACCTCGGGTGCAATATCAAGATACTTTGCAAGATTCATGGATAATGGCTCCTCCTTCATAGGCGAACTTTTACATATAATATAATAATAAAAATAAGGCGCTTTGTCAAATAGTAATTGCGGAAATGGAGTGAAAAGGGTATAATAATTCTGCTGCTTTGCATTTTATCCTGTTGATAACCGGAAACGGCGGTCTTCGGCAAAGCCGGATTCCGGCGGCTGTATTTTCATAAAACAGTTTGAAGAGCTGTCCGAAAGGAGATTTATATATGAAAATTGCAAGAAGTTTCAGCGAGCTTATCGGTAACACTCCGATGCTTGAACTTTGTAAAATCGAAGAAGAATTTGGACTTGAGGCAAGAATTTTCGCAAAGCTTGAAGGACTTAACCCCGGCGGAAGCATCAAGGACAGAGTCGCGTGCTCGATGATCGACGAAGCGGAGAAAAACGGCATGCTCAAGCCAAATTCACTTATTATAGAACCCACCAGCGGAAACACCGGAATCGGTCTTGCGGCGGTTGCGGCAGAACGCGGATACCGCTGTGTCATAATCATGCCGGACACCATGAGCATTGAAAGAAGAGCTGTGCTCAAAGCTCTCGGCGCGGAACTTATTCTTATTGACGGCGCCCTTGGAATGACCGGATGTATTGCGAAAGCCAAGGAACTTCTTGAAGAAAACCCCGGTTCTTTCATGCCGGCACAGTTCAGAAATCCGGCTAACCCCCTTGCGCATATCCTTACCACCGGTCCTGAAATGGTTGAACAGACGGACGGAAAAATCGATATTTTTGTTGCCGGAAGCGGCACCGGCGGAACCGTAAGCGGCTGCGGAAGATATCTTAAAGACAACGTTCCCGGTGTTAAGGTTGTCGCTGTTGAACCTTCCGGATCCCCGCTCCTCAGCGGAAAAGGTCCCGCGGCAAAACACAAGATCCAGGGAATCGGACCCAACTATATTCCGGATAACGTCGATTTTGACGTTATTGATGAAGTTATCGGTGTTTCCGACGGTGATGCTTATGAATACGGAAGAATGATCGCCGCAAAAGAAGGCTATCTTGCGGGAATTTCCTCCGGAGCGGCACTTTGTGCGGCTGTTGAACTTGCAAAACGCCCGGAAAACAAAGGCAAAAATATTGTTACGATTTTCCCCGATACAGGCAACCGTTACCTTTCCGGGGATTATCTCGGATAAAACAAATACAAATTAAAAAGCAGGAACTTTTATAAAAAGTTCCTGCTTTTTTTGTTTTGAACATTTTTTAAGAATTTTTTCGGAATAAAAAAATCCTTCGCGGCAAAAATACTTTCAAAAGGATTATTTTTTAAAAAAGGTGGTCATAAGATGAAAAATAAAAGAAACGGCGGCCTTGGGGATTTTCTTGCGGGGCGCGGCTTTTATGCCGCAATGGCGGTCTGCCTTCTGGGTGCTGTTGCCGCGGCATGGGTGACCGTTGACCGGACCATAAATTCCGTCAACGAAAAAAACGACGTTCCCGTTCCGGAAAACCGGGTCATCAAAGAAGAAAAATACGAACCCTCCGATTCCATTTTTGCGGCGGAGGACGTTGGAAAACCAAAGGACGGCGTGAAAGTTGAAAAAGAGGATTTGCCGAAAAGCGAAAATTCTTCCGTCCCCGCAAAAAGCAAACACAGCTTTGTTTCTCCGCTTGGCGGCAAAATAATCAAAAACCACAGCGGCGGGGAACTTGTCAAATATGAGGCTCTCGGCGAATGGCGCACCCATGATGGAATTGACATTGCCGGAGAAGCGGGTTCCGAAATAAAAGCCTGCGGCGACGGAAAAATTCTTTCCGTAAAAAACGATCCCCTTTGGGGAACAGTTGTTGAGATCCATCATCAGGGAAACATCATCAGCATCTACAGCGGACTTGAAGCGGAAGTTTCCGTTAAAGCGGGCGATGAGGTCAAAGCCGGCGACGTTATCGGAAAACTTGGCGAAAGCAACCTTGCGGAAACCGATATGGATTCTCATCTTCATTTTGCCATGAAGGAAAACGGAAAATTCGTTGATCCTTCCGCAAAAATAAAATAAAAAAAGCGGGTGCTTCCTCCGAAGCATCCGCTTTTGATTTTTAAGGAACAAGTATCTCTGTTTCGGGGATATCGCCGGTTTCGGTTCCGAAATAATACTGGAGGATTTCCTTTGCAACCGGGGCGGCGGTATATCCCTGCCAGCCTTTTTCGATTACTATCGCAATTGCGATTTTCGGGTCATCCGCCGGAGCGAAACAGATGAAGGTACTGTTAACGGTTTTTGTTGTGGTCTGGGGGGTACCGGTTTTTGAAGCGACTTTTATATTGAAATCTCCCCATACAAAACCGGATGAATCCTGGGAGGACTGGAGCATTCCGGAAAGGACGGTTTCATAAGTATAATCCGTCATTTCCATATCCGAAAGCACCTCGACAGGAGTTTCGTAAAGAACTTCGCTGAAATCATGGGAGTTTATGGATTTTACAAAATGGGCGTTCACCCTTACTCCTCTGTTGGCGATTGTCGCAACGTAGTTTGCCATCTGGATAGGCGAAAAAAGGCTGTATCCCTGGCCGATGGAAGCCTGGAGAACGTCGCCGTTGTTCCAGTAAATTCCGTTGTCGTTTGCCCAGTCCGGGTTAGAAACCTGACCGGTACGCTCTTTTATTTCAACGCCGGTCGGTTCGCCAAGACCGTAATAGTAGGCATACTGACGGATATTGTTGATTCCCATGATTCGTCCTACTTCATAGAAAAATATGTTGCAGGAATAGCCGAGAGCATGGCGAACATTTATTTTTCCGTGGTGACCGAGGCAGGTCGGCTGATAGTCCGTAAAGTACGTATAAACGTGCTGGCAGTCAACGTTGCTTTTTGCCGTTATGTTTTCAAGCTGGAGAGCGGCGGTTGCCACAACGGGTTTAAAGGTTGAACCGGGGGCATAAAGACCTTCCGCCGCGCGGTTGAAAAGCGGGGTGTATTCCGTTTCAAGAAGTTCCGAATAATCCTGGTAATAGCTTGAAAGGTTATAGGAAGGATAGTTTGCGGCGGCAAGAATTTCGCCGGTTCCGACTTCGATAACCACCGCGACGCCGCCTTCGGATTCCCGGCCTTTTCCGGCTTCGGCGGTGCTTCGGAGATTGAGTATCTGTTTTTCAAGGGCGTTATAAGTTGCGCGCTGAAGGTCCATATCAAGAGTTGAAACAACGGTCGCTCCGGGAACAGCTTCCTCGATTATCTCCTCGCTTATAATTTCGCCTTCGGCATCGTAAGTTATCTTCATTTTTCCGTCTTTGCCTTTAAGTACACTTTCAAAGGCGGATTCAAGACCGCTTTTTCCGATTATATCGTTCATTCCATAAACGGTTTTATCAAGCTTTGCGTATTCTTCCTCATAAATTATTCCGGTAAGACCGATTATATGGGGAGCAACGTCGCCGTTTGGATATTCTCGCTCGTAGCTTTCGGTTATATCGATTCCCTGGAAATAATAGCTGTGTTCGCTGATTATATTGATCGTGGAAGTTGAAACGTTTTTCGCAAAGGTATATGGGGTGACGTAGTTATAACCGACCCTGTCCATTTCATATCGGACGCCGGCAACTTTGCGGAAATCCTCGTCGTTCATTCCTTCGAGTTTGTATTTTTCGCGAAGGCGGAAGACAACGTCCTCCGCAGAAGCGAATTCCGCAAGGTCAAGATGTTTCCGAAGCCTTGAACGGGCGTTTTCGGTTCCGGTATATTCAAAAGGAGCTTCCGTTGTAAGAGGAAGATTGTCTATCCATTCCTCTTCGTTTCCTTCAAGGATCGAGATAAGTTCAAGAATGACCGAGTTTTCGGAATCCTTCACGACGTTGTTTTTATCGAAGGTTATATCGTAACAAACGACGTTGGTTGCAAGGGAGCGTCCGTAACGGTCAACAATATTGCCTCTTCCGGCTTCGATCGTTTTTGTAACGGAATATCCCTCTGTAAGATATGAACGGTAGGACTCGCCCTCGACTATCTGCATTGTCATAAGGCGGACGAGGAATATCGACGCAATTATCACTACAAGAATCGTAACGATGATTTCGCGCGTTTTTGAAACATTGACGTCTTTCTTTTCTGCCAAAAAACATTCCTCTCCTTTCCGTTTTTATTTTTAAAACTTTATTCCTTGGTTTGTTCCGGTTCGAATTTTTTATGGAGCCACCGGAAACCAATACAGAACGGAAGAGAAAAAATCGAAGTGAAAACTATCTGCGGAGCAATTTCCGTATAGAAGAAAGGTTCGAGGTTTTCGTATCCGTAGAGTATAAAACCGAAGAAAAATTCCAGAGCGGAGCGGAGAAAAACCGCACCGAGACAAAGAAGCATCACGTTCATTGTGCTTCTTCTGAAAATATAGATCGTTGCAAGTCCCGCAAAAACACAGAAGACAAGAAACAGAAGGGCGTTGAACCCGAAAATCGTTTCAGACGTGCTGTCGCAGAAAAGTCCGAAGAAAAAACCGAAAAGTCCGCCGGCAAATTCGCCTTCAAAAACAGCGATACAGATGCAGGCAGGAAGGACGAGAATCGGCTTTATTCCGCAAAATTCAAAAAGACCCGGCGTTGTCTGGATTATATACGCCGCAAAAACGATCAGCGCATAGACGAAGAATTTCATCGCTTTTCGGTGAAAATATCTTGTCATTCGGTTTCGCCGCCTTCCTCACCGGAATCGGAGAATCCGTCGGACTGTCCGTTGAAGGATTTTATTACAAGAACGTCGGTAACGTTTTCGATATCCGCCGCCGGTTCGATCATTGCGGTAAGCGAAAGGCCGCTTGAATCCACTTCGATGGATTTTATGGTTCCGACCACAAGGTCCTTAGGGAAAACACCGCCGATACCGGAAGTTGCGATAAGGTTTCCGTTTGCGATTCCGCTGTCTATCGGAAGGAATTTAAGTTTACAGAGTCCTTCCGCAGAAAGTTTGATATCGCCGGTGACGATTCCGCTGTCACGGGTGGAAGTATCGTAAACTCCCGCTTCAACGGAAATATCAAGAATCGTACGGACGTGGGAATAGGTAAGACCGACTTCCCAGACGATTCCGACAAGACCGTCCGCGGTTATAACCGGGTTTGCTGCCTCAACGCCGTGGATGCTTCCGCGGTCGATGGTGAAAGAATAGAAACGGTTTGTGGAATCTCGGCCGATTACTGTTGCGGGTTCGAATTCATAATCGGGGTTGGTTTCCTTAAGTCCGAGGAAAGAACGGAACTGGTCGTTTTCGCGTTTGTCCTGTTCGTATCCGATAAGTTTTTCGTTGGCTTCTCTCAGCTGTTCTTTAAGCTGCTGATTTTCGATATAAAGTTCTTCCGCCTTTGCAAATCTGTTCAGGAATTCGTTCACCGAACCGGTGACAGAAGAGCTGAAACGCAGAAACGGCTGTGAAATTACCGAAACGGTCTGGGAAAGAAAAACTTCCGAACTTCCGGAAACCGCAGCGCGTATCATGATCGCCACGGAAAAAACAGCAAGAGCGCAAAGGATCCTGAAAGACCAGCTTTTGAAAAATTTCTGCACGGTGCGCGCCGCACCTCCTTTCGGAATATAGCCTTCCGTTTGGGCGGAAGACGGTTATCACATGGGGCAAATAAAAATTCATGGAGGATCCGTCGTTAAAGCGGTTCCTCCATGAACGGATCAGTTATGAAAAATATCAGCCGAGACGGCGTTCGCTGTCGGAAACAACTTCGCGGAGAAGATCGATGTTATCAAGAACTTCGCCTGCGCCTGCTGCAACGCAATCAAGAGCGTTTTCGGCAATATAAACCGGCATGCCGGTTTCTTTGCTGATGAGTTTATCGATGTTGTGAAGAAGGCTGCCGCCGCCGGTAAGGGTTATGCCGTGGTCGATGATATCCGCGGAAAGTTCCGGAGGGGTGCGTTCAAGGGTGGATTTGATTGCGTCCATAATGGAAGAGAGCGGATCGGAAAGAGCGTCGCGGATCTCTTCGCTTGTGATGAACATATTTTTAGGAAGACCGTCAACAAGGTTGCGGCCTTTGATTTCCATTTCAAGTTCTTCCTCGAAGGGGAAAGCGGAACCGATGGTCATTTTGATAGCCTCGGCGCTGCGTTCACCGATAAGGAGGTTGTATTTTCTCTTGATGTAGGAGATGATGGCTGCATCAAATTCATCGCCGCCGACACGGACGGATTTGGAAGCTACGATACCGCCGAGAGAGATTACAGCAACTTCTGAAGTGCCGCCTCCGATATCGACAACCATGCTTCCGCATGCTTCTGCAACGGGAAGACCTGCGCCGATTGCCGCTGCCATGGGTTCTTCGATGATATGTACCTGGCGTGCGCCGGCTTTCATTGCTGCTTCGCGGACTGCTCTGCGTTCAACTTCGGTTACGCCGGAGGGGATGCAGATTACGCAGCGGGGTCTTGCGAAGATGGAACCGCTGAAGATTTTTTTGATGAAGATCTGGAGCATGGATGCCGCGATATCGAAGTCAGCGATAACGCCGTCTTTAAGAGGTCTTACCGCAACGATGGAACCGGGGGTACGGCCGATTACTTCTTTTGCTTCCTGACCGACATAGCGAACGGTGTCGGTTCTGGTATCAACGGCAACAACGGAAGGTTCGCGCATGATTATGCCTTTGCCTTTGGAAAAAATAAGTGTATTTGCGGTACCGAGGTCAATACCGATATCCTGATTGAAAAAATTGAAATTCATTACGAAAAGCTCTCCTTTCGAGCGATGTGATCATGGTCTGTGTCTTTATATATTAATTATACTTGTACCGGGCGCCGAATTCAATCCGGCAAATGTGAAAAAACTGTTAAAAAACAGCTCAGGGAAGCGATATCCCCGCATCCGCAAGCATATCCGCAAGGCTTGTTGAATCAACAACGCCGTCAACCGCGTCCTGGATCTTTTTATAGAGTCCGAAAGTCACGCAGCCGTCGGAGCGGTCGCATCCGCTTTCGCAGCATTCAACCGGGGCGATGGTGCCTTCCGCCGCACGGAGGATATCACCGGCAGTAATTTCCACCGCCGGACGGGCAAGAACATATCCTCCCTGGGCGCCGCGGATGCTTTTTACAAGGCCGGCTTTTGAAAGGGGGCTTATGATCTGCTCGAGATATTTTTCGCTTATATTCTGACGTTTTGCAATTTCTTTTACCGGAACAGGTCTTTCGCCGCCTTCGGTTGCAAGGTCAAGCATAAGCCTGAGGCCGTAACGGCCTTTTGTTGATATCATCATGGCATTAAAATCCTTTATAGAATAATAAATAATATTTTAAGCAATTAATTATATCACAAGTCGCAATTCATAGCAATATGCAGGGATATAAAATTAAGAAAATTTTAAAATTTTTTAAAAATAAAAAAAGGCGGTTTTTTCCCGCCTTTTGTTTTTTTATTTTTCAAGGAGAACCACCGCGTGAGCACCGATTCCTTCTCCGCCAAGACCGAGTCCTTCCTCCGTGGTGGCTTTGATGTTCACGTTTCCGATATTCGTGCTCAAAGCCTGTGCTACAGTTTCTCTCATCTGCTCGATAAACGGCTTGAGCATCGGTTTTTCCGCAATAACCGTGCAATCGAGATTGCATACGGAATATCCCATGCTCAGGATCTCGGAATAAACATCTTTAAGAAGTTCAATGCTGTCTGCGTCCTTATATTTCGGGTCCTTGTCCGGAAAACGTCTTCCGATATCCGGAAGAGCAAGCGCGCCCAGAAGCGAATCCGCAACCGCATGGGCAAGAACGTCCGCATCGGAATGTCCGAGAAGTCCCTTTTCGTATGGGATCAGAACTCCGCCGAGAACAAGGCGGCGTCCTTCAACAAGTTTATGCACGTCATAGCCATGACCTATTCTTATCATTCGGCTTCCCTTCCTTTCAAAAGCGCTTCCGCAATAAGGATATCCTCCGGAGAGGTGATTTTTATATTGTAATGTTTTCCCGGAGTAAGAAAAACTTTTCTTGCGTCGTTTTCAAAAATCCTGCTGTCGTCGGTCCAATCCGCAAGCTCCCGGAAAGCCCGCTCCATCGCCGTTTTATAAATTTTAAGATCGAAAATCTGCGGGGTCTGTGCGGCAAAAAGTTTTTCACGCGCCGGGGTGTATTCCACAAAGCCGTTTTTCTTGCCGTATTTTATTGTATCCGTTGCGGGAACCGCAAGGACCGCTCCTCCGCAGCGAAAAGCATCATGGGCGCAGCGGCTTATATCATCCGGAAGAACAAGGGGTCTTGCGCCGTCGTGGATAGCCACAAAATCCGCATTTTCCGAAACCGCAAAGACACCGTTTTTAACGGATTCCGCCCTTGTTGCTCCGCCGGGAACGATCGTTTTAAGCTTTGTTATTTTATATTCTTCCGCAAGTTTTTTTATTTCTTCGATGGAATTTTCCTTTGTTACAACAACGATTTCAGAAACGTCTTCGCAGTTTTCATAGGCAAGAAGGCTTCTTGCTATTACCGGGATCCCGGCAACGGGCAGGAAAATTTTATCTTTTCCGCCCATTCTTACGGAACTTCCGGCGGCAACAACAACCGCGCTTAAAAACGGTTTTGAAAAAAGGCTGGATTCAAAAAATTCTTCCATAAGAAAACCTCCCTGCAAAATTTCCATCCGGTTTATTAAAATGTTATTTCATCCTTATAATACCACAAATTCCGCCTTTTGAAAAGGCAAAGCGGTTTGACAAACCCGGGTTAAATGAATATAATTATCCGTAGAAAAACCGAAGGGAGCGTTTTAATTTTGGAAAACAAACGCGGACTTTTTATCGTAATAGAGGGTGTTGACGGAAGCGGAAAAACAACCCAGGCAAACCTTCTTGCGGATTATCTCCGTTCAAAGGGAAGAACCATTCACCACACAGCCGAACCCACCGCAACCGGACTTGGCGGAATGGTCCGCGACGGTCTTGGCGGTGAACACCCCAGAACCCGCGAAGAACTTGCGGCAATGTTTGCGGCGGACAGAGTTCAGCACAACGTAAGCCCTAAAAACGGAATAATCAAGCACCTTTCCGAAGGCACGGACGTTGTTTGCGACCGCTATTATTATTCGTCCCTTGCCTATCAGGGAGTTGACGGCGCAATTGAATGGGTCGCAAACATGAACCTTGGCTGCCCTTTCATCACAAAGCCGGATATCTGCATTTTCCTTGATATGGATCCGGAAAAATGCCACGAACACATCCGCGCCGGAAGAACCCATTTTGAAATTTATGAGGAAAACGCCGCAATGATCGCCGAAACCCGCCGCCGTTACGGAATTGTATTCAAAATGCTTAAAGACCGGGATAATATCGCGATAATCGATTCCACCGGCACCATTGAGGAAGTTTTTGAACAGATAAAAACCGAAATCGATAAACTTTTATAAAAAAGCAGAAAGCACCCGAAAGGGTGCTTTTCTTTTTATCCGCAGTTCACAAGATATTCGTTCGCGCCGAGAAAATTTTCAAAATCTATTCTTTGAATTTCACCGTTTTCGGCTGTGAGAGTATAGGAATATCCTATTCCGTTATAGATTTCGATTTTATCGTTTACTGTGTGTGGAATACAGAAAACCGGAGGTTTTTCCTTCTCAAAAACCCGGCTGTGGTCAAAAACCGCGGCACAGAACCAAAGAATAATTATCGAAAAAACTGTGCAGATAATTTTGTAAAAAAGTCTGTTGTCGCTCTTTATCATAACCTTTCTCCTTTCTTCATGCAATGCGTTTTAATTCGGAAACGCTCGTTTTTATTTTATGTTCTATGGGTTTCCATTCAACCCTCATAAAAATTGCCGCGGCGGAAATCGGGATATAGGTGAACATAAAAATCGGAAATGTGAAAATATAAAAAATCTTTTTTATCGATGAAACATGAATTTGTTTCCATTCGGTAACCGTGGTAATCGCGCCGATTGCGAAAAGGGTGAGATACATATTGAAAATGCTTTCAAAAAGAGAAAGAACAATCGGAAAAATGCTTTCGCCCGAAAATGCAAAAGCAACCGCCCCAATGCTGTTTATAAAAGCGCAGAAAACCGAAAGTACAACCGCCGGCATTATGTTCATCGTCATATCAAAGCAGGAAAAATCTCCCCGGAAAATTCCCCCAAAAAGGTCTTTTCCGTATTTTTTAAAAACCTGAAGATATCCCTTTGCCCAGCGAAGCCTTTGGTTCCAGGATTGACGAAAAACGGTCGGCTGTTCATCATAAAGAACGGCGTTTTTGCAAAAGCCGATTTTTTCGCCTTTGGTTACGTTGTGAACCGTGAATTCAATATCTTCGGTTAAAAGATGAAAAGGCCAGCCACCGCATTTTTCAAGAATTTTACGGCTGAAGAAAAAACCTGTTCCGGAAACGGCGCAGGAATTTCCGAGCAGAAAACGGGAATGGTTGAGATATCTGCTTTCCCGAAGGAACCAGAGGGAATATCCGGCGGAAATCCAGTTATCGCCGTAATTTTTTGAATTGCGGTAACCGGTTATTATGTTATAACCGTCGGAAAAGGTTTTGTTCATTTCCTCGATATAATTTTCTTCAAGAATATTGTCCGCATCGAAAACAAAGAATCCATCAAAATAATTTTTCGGATAATCCTCGGAAATATGTCCGAGAAGTTCTTCAAGAGCATATCCTTTTCCGATTTTTTCAAGATTATAGCGTTTGTAAACAACGGCGCCGGAATCGCGGGCAACCCTTGCCGTTTCATCGGTGCAGTTATCTGCAATTACAAAAACTCGGATATTTCCGCGGCCGTAAGTTTGGGAATGGATGCTTTTAATAAGCTCACCAACAACCTTTTCTTCATTCCTTGCGGAAACAAGAACCGCAAACCTGTGTTTTTTCTCCGGTTTATGGGGCGGTTCTTTTTTAAAAAGCGCCGCCGGAATATATAAAAACTGGTAAGAATAACAGATAAAGAAAACTGCGGCAATTATAAAATTCAGCATTCGGATAAAATCCATTTTTTCACCCTCCTTAAAAATATTTTCCACTAAAAAGAATAGAGAAAAAATTTTTAAGAAACAATCAGCTGAATTCTTAAAGTTTTTTTAAGATTTTATTAAGATTATTCCCATTTGGAATAATTTATGAACAAACGGTTTCCGCCCTGTAAACAATTGTTAAATCCTTATGCAAAAGCCAAAAAACAGGAGATTTTTATGTTATAATGATCCTGCAAAAGCTTTTGCGGATATTCTATATAAAAAGGTGATAAAAATAATGAAAACTTTGGGAAACTTTCTTTGGTTCGTTTTCGGAGGATTTCTCCTTTGGCTGGAATGGACTTTTGCGGGTGTTCTCCTTTGCATAAGCATAATAGGAATTCCCGCGGGAATTCAGTGTTTTAAAATTGCGGGGCTTTGTGCCTTTCCGTTCAAAAAAGAAATTCAGCATGAACCCTCCGGATTCGGAAACACCCTTCTCAACATCCTCTGGATCGTTTTTTTCGGCTGGGAAATTGCTCTCACTGCTCTCTGCTGCGGAATTCTCTGGTGCATAACCATTGTCGGAATCCCTTTCGGAAAACAGTTCTTCAAACTCGCGGCAATAAGCTTTTTTCCTTTCGGAACAAAAGCGGTCAGAAATTAAAAAAGCAGGCGAAAGCCTGCTTTTTTATTTTTATTAAAGTTCGAAATTCTTTTCGTAAGCGGCGATTACCGCTTCGGTCACCGCAGAGCGGAAACCGCCTTTTTCAAGAGCGCGGACGCCCTGAATTGTTGTTCCGCCGGGAGAGCAGACTTCGTCTTTGAGCTGACCCGGGTGTTTTTTGCTTTCGAGGATAAGCTTTGCCGCGCCGGCAACCATCTGCGCCGCAAATTCCATTGCCTGTGCTCTCGGAAGTCCGCAGGCAACGCCGCCATCCGCCAGAGCTTCCACAAAAAGATCAACAAATGCGGGTCCGCATCCGGCAACGGAAGCGCCTGCGTCGATCAGTTTTTCCGCAAGGGGAGAAAATCTTCCCGCTTCCTTCATGGAATCGAGGAAGAAGGCGACCTCTTCTTCGGTAACCTTTGCGTTTGGCGCATAAAGAATCATTCCTTCGCCGATTGCCGCAGGAGTGTTGGGCATAATGCGGATAACCGGATAATTTCCGCCGGCGGATTCGTTTATTCTTTCGCAGGTGAAGGCCGCAAGCATTGAAACGAGCACGAAACGGTCGGTTCTTTCTTTGAGCACCGGGGCGATCTCGTCCATTGTATCTTTGAGCATCTGGGGCTTTACACCGAGGAAAATATAATCCGCTTCTTTTGCGACTGTTACGTTATCACAAACTTTTCCCCCGGTTTTTTTCGCAAGAGCATCAGCTTTTTCGGTAATTTTGTCCGAAAGAAGAAGTTCGTTCTCCGCGTTTGATTTTGCCGCGGCAAGAATAAGGGCGCCGCCCATATTTCCGGTTCCGATGAATCCGAGTTTTTTCAAAAAAATCGCCTCCCGTGAAATTATGTTTTTATTATAAACCTTCCCGGGCGCCCTTGCAATATTATTGTTTTTGATATATAGTTTAATTATATAAAAAGAAAAACAGGGAGGATACAAACCATGAAAACACCCGGACTTATTGACCTTCATCTCCATCTCGACGGTTCCCTTTCCGTAAAATCCGTAAAGGAACTTGCCGCAATGCAGAATATCGAAATTCCCGAAAACGAGGAGGAACTTCTTAAACAGCTCCGCGTTAACGATGACTGCAAGGACCTTACCGAATATCTTGAAAAATTCGCTTTCCCGGGAAAACTTCTTCAAACCAAGGAAGCCATTGCCCTTTCTGTTTACAATCTTCAGGAAGAACTTAAAGAACAGGGACTTATCCATGCTGAAATCCGCTTTGCTCCTCAGCTTCACACCCACGAAGGTCTTTCCCAGACCGAAGTTGTTGAAGCGGCCATTGACGGACTTAACAGAAGCGATTTTTCCGCAGGACTTATCCTTTGCTGCATGCGCGGAAACGACAACCACGAGGAAAATATCGAAACAATAAAAGTCGCGAAGGAATTCCTTGGAAAAGGCGTTGTTTCGGTTGATATTGCGGGTGCGGAAGCAATTTTCCCCACCGAAAATTTCGGCGACCTTTTCGCCCTTGCAAAGGAACTTGAAATCCCCTATACCATTCATGCCGGCGAAGCCGACGGCCCCAAAAGCGTTTATAAGGCACTTGAATACGGCACAAAACGCCTTGGTCACGGTGTTCGCTCTCTTGAAGACCCGGCGCTTATCGAAAAAATTGTTGCCGAAGGAATCACCCTTGAAGTTTGCCCCACCAGCAACCTTCACACCTGCATGTTCCCTTCCATTGAAGAATACCCGCTCCGCAAACTTATGGAAGCCGGCGTTAAAGTTACCATCAACACCGACAACATGACCGTTTCAAACATCAACCTTGCGAAAGAATTCGGAAAACTTATCGCCGCTTTTGGCCTTACCGACGAGGAAATCAAAGGCTTTGCAAGAAATTCCGTCGCCGCCTGCTTTGCAAGCGAGGAAACCAAAAAAGTTCTTCTTGAGAAGATCGAAAAAGCGGAATAATTTTTAAACAAAAAAACATGGGCGGATAATATCCGCCCATGTTTTTTATCCGATAAATTAAAAATGAAATAAAACTTTTTTGCAAAATCACAGATGTTTTATATAAACCCGCGAATCTTCCCCATCGATATCCTTAAGGATTTTGAAAAATTCATAGCCGTATTTTTCATAAAGACCTACGTGGTTTGTCGATATATAAATATTTTCAAATCCTGCTTCTGCGGCAAGTTCTTCGGCTTTTTCAAGAAGTTTTCCTGCAAAGCGGTTTCCGCGGTAATCGGGAAAAGTGAACACAAATCCGATCCAGGGGGTAAGTTCCGTCGGCTGGATATCGTCAAAATCCGCAAAAGTGCAGAACGAAACAAGATTTTCTCCTTCTGTGAGCAAAAGCACTTTTGAATTTTCTCCGACCGTTTCGTGAAATTTTTCTGTTTCCAGAAGTTTATGCAAAAATTCTCCTGCGCTCCAACCGCTTTTTCCTATTTCGGAAAGCCAATGTTCCTTTCTTTCCGAAGAAAAATATTCAATAATTTCCATATAAAAATCCTCCCGGAAATAAAATGATCCGATAAAATTATACTTTGACAGCCGCTGAATTTCAAGATATACTGATAACAGAAAAGACGATTGGAGAAAACCGTATGATAAAAATCCTTTTCGTCTGCCACGGCAACATCTGCAGAAGCCCCATGGCGGAATTTGTGATGAAAGACCTGCTCGAAAAAAACGGCAGGGAATATGAGTTCGAGGTTTCTTCCGCCGCAACCAGCACCGAAGAAATATGGAACGGAATCGGAAATCCGGTCTATCCTCCGGCAAAAAAACTTCTCGCGAAAAAAGGCATAGACTGTTCCGGAAAAAGAGCAAGACAGATGACCCGCGCCGATTACGGTTATTACGACCTCCTGATCGGGATGGACAACTGGAATATCCGCAATATGCTTCGGATAACCGGCGGCGACCCGGACGGAAAAATCAAAATGCTCCTTGATTTTACGGACAGACCCGGCGAAGTTGCGGACCCATGGTACAGCGGGGATTTTGAAACAACTTACCGCGACGTCCTTGAGGGCTGTGAAGGGATTTTAAAAAGCCTTTGACAACAGCGGGAACGGTCTTGACCGTTTTATTAAACAGTGCTATATTAAAGCCATAGAATACGAAAAGGGTGAAAAGATGCGCAAATAATTTCGTTTTGATGTAAGAAAAACAAACCGGATCCCTTCGGCGGCTTCCGCAAAAATTGCGGCAGCTTTGTTTCCTACGGAAAAACGCAGATTATTTGCCGTAAAAAGCCCTTTTTATCAGAAAACGAGCTTTTTATTGGTCTGCGTTCGCTTTGCCGGAGGCAGACCTTTTTATTTCCCGAAAAGGAGGGAATTTATGCTCCAGATAAGAAATCTTTCTATGAACCACACAAAGGATTCTCATATTCTTTCGGAAAATCTTTCGTTCGTGCTGAACGAAGGGGAAAAAGCCGCCGTTATCGGCGAAGAAGGCAACGGAAAATCCACCCTGCTTAAACTTATATATGACCCGGAACTTGTTGAAGATTATATCGAATATTCCGGCGAAATTATCCGAAACGGCGCTGTTTTCGGATATCTTGCCCAGGAAATTTCCGAAAAGGAGAAAGAACTTTCCGTCGCGGAATTTTGCAGAAGCTCCGAAGGTTTTTCCGGACTTCTTCCATACGAAATTTACGATATCGCTTCACAGATAGGCATAGACCCGGAAATTTTTGATTCCGAAAGAAAAATGTCAACTCTTTCCGGCGGAGAAAAAGTAAAGGTCAGAATGGCGGTCGTGCTTGCAAAACGCCCGGATATCCTTCTGCTTGATGAACCTTCCAACGATATTGATATAGAAACTCTTGAATGGCTCGAAAACTTCATCAACTACTGCGGACTTTCGGTTCTTTTTATCTCACATGACGAAACACTTCTCGAGCGCACCGCGGATATGATAATCCACATGGAACAGCTTCGGCGAAAAACCGCCGCAAGATGCACCGCTGCAAGACTTTCCTACCGTCAATACGTTGAGGAAAGGATCCTCGGTTTTGAAAAGCAGGAACAGATCGCAAGAAACGAAAAGCGGGATTTCGATAAGAAAATGGAACGCTACCGCCAGATATATCAGAAGGTGGAATATCAGCAGGAGAATATTTCAAGAGCTGACCCCGCCGGCGGAAGACTTCTTAAAAAGAAAATGCATTCCGTAAAATCCATGGGAAGGCGTTTTGAAAAAGAGAAGGAAAACATGACACAAATGCCCGAAAGCGAGGATTCTATTTTTCTGCGTTTTGGCGAAAACGCAGCCGTTCCAAGCGGAAAAAGGGTTCTTTCCTTCAGGATCCCTGAGCTTTTTGCCGGAGAGAAACGCCTTTGCGGAGAAATCGCTTTTGAAGTTTCCGGCGGAGAAAAAATCTGCATAATCGGAAAAAACGGCGCGGGAAAAACAACTCTTCTGCGGAAAATTGCGGAAGAACTTCTTTCCCGCAGGGATTTGAAGGCGGCGTATATGCCGCAGAATTATGAGGAAGGGTTCGATCTTTCGAAAGACCCCATCGAGCTTCTTGCAAAAGGCGGAACGAAGGAAGAACGCACAAAAATCCGCACGTACCTCGGAAGCATAAAGTTCACTGCGGACGAAATGAGCCACCCGGCAAACGAACTTTCCGGCGGACAAAAGGCAAAACTTTTCTTCGCAAAAATGGCCCTTGGGGATTACAACGTGCTCATCCTTGACGAGCCGACCCGAAATCTTTCTCCCCTTTCGAATCCGATGATACGCGAGGTTTTAAAAAACTTCGGCGGAGTTATAATAAGCGTTTCCCACGACAGAAAATACATTGCCGAAGTTTGCGAAAAGATTTTTGAACTTGGCGAAAACGGACTTAACAGAGTTTATCCGGAATTTTAAACGGCAAAGGCTGTTTTCGGATACAAAAAAACACTCCTTTCGGAGTGTTTTTTTATTTTTATTGATATTAATATCTTTCGTCGTCACGGTGGAGATCCCAGAGGGCTTCGTAAATTGCGACAACGTCCTCTTTTGCGGGAACTCTCGGGTTGGTCTGGGTGGTTGCGTCTTTAAGAGCAGCATCTGCCATTTCGTCGATTGCGGCGAAGTATTCTTCCTTGGAGATTCCGCCGACGTCTTTGATGCAGCAGGGCATGTCCATCTCTCTGGTAAGAATTTTGATGTAGTTCATAAAGGAACGAACGGTGGAAACTTCGTTGAAGTTTACGATTCCGAGAGAAGCGGCGATCTCGCAATATTTTTTGACGCATGCCGGAAGATTATCGTGGGGAATGGTCATATTTGTGATATCGCTGTTATAGCTTATGATGCAGGGAAGAAGCATTGCGTTTGCTCTTCCGTGGGGAATATGGAATCTTGCGCCAAGCTGATGAGCCATTCCGTGGTTAAGACCAAGGCCCGCTTCGTTGAATGCCATACCTGCCATGCAGGATGCAACGTGAATTTTTCCTCTTGCTTCCATATCGCTTGCGTTAAGATAGGAACGGCAGAGATAGCGGCAGCAAAGTTTTATTGCGCGCTCTGCAAGAGCATCGGAAAATTCGCTGTTGCCGGTGCTGACGAATGCTTCGATTGCGTGGGTGATGATATCCATACCGGTATCGGCGGTGATGGTTTTCGGAACGGTTTTAACAAGTTCTGCATCAAGGATCGCAACGTCGGCAATAAGTTCTTCGGAAACAAGGGGATATTTGGTTTTCTTTTCGGGGTCGGTTATTACAGCAACTTCGGTTACTTCGGAACCGGTTCCGCTGGTGGTGGGAATTGCGACAAAGGGCGGATCAAAGGTGGGATCTGCGCGGTGCGCAAACATCTTTACGGCTTTTGTAAAGTCGATTGCGCTGCCGCCGCCGACTGCCATAATGCAATCGGGACGGAGACCGAGACATTTCTGAACGCCTACAATAACTTTATCCATAGGGGGATCCGGAACAACGTCGTCATAAATGAGATAGGGGACGTCCGTTGCGTCAAGACGGTCGGTTATGTTTTTGATAAGACCGCTTTTTACGGTAAAGGGATCCGCGACGATAAAGGCGCATTTGCTGTCTTTTTCAAGAAGATGGTCAAGTGCGTTTTCGCCGAAATATACTTTTGTCTTAAGATTAAAATCCTGCATTTTGAAATCCTCCATGTTTTTTAATGGGGAAACTTATACACATATATTATATACCATCAAAAACGAAAAATAAAGTAGTAAAAGTCAAATTTGTTAAATAATAACCAACTTTATTTTATTTTGCAATAAAAATCCCCGCGTTTTTGGGAACGCGGGGGTTTTTAAAGAAAAAGAGGAAATGAATTGAATTATCCGAGGATCGCGCGGTCGGAAAAATGTCCGCCGATCTCGCTGAATTTTTTCATAAGGTCTTCAACGGTAAGATTTTTCTTTTCTTCGCCGGAAACGTCATAAACGATTTTGCCTTCGTTCATCATAATAAGGCGGTTGCCGTGTTTGATGGCGTCGCTCATGTTATGGGTGATCATAAGGGCGGTAAGTTTGTTTTCGTTTATAACTTTATCGGTGATCTCGAGAACTTTTGCGGCGGTTTTGGGGTCAAGAGCCGCGGTGTGTTCATCAAGAAGGAGAAGTTTCGGTTTTACCATTGTTGCCATCATAAGGGTAAGAGCCTGGCGCTGGCCGCCGGAAAGAAGTCCGACTTTTGCGGAAAGTCTGTCCTCAAGACCAAGGTCGAGAGAAACGAGCATATCGTGATATTTTTCGCGTTCAGCTTTGGTGACTTCCCAGCCGAGTCCGCGTTTTTTGCCTCTTCTTGCGGCAAGAGCAAGGTTTTCCTCGATCTGCATATTCGCTGCGGTACCGGTCATGGGGTCCTGGAAAACGCGGCCGAGAAGGGCTGCTCTTTTGTGTTCCGGAACGGCGGTTACGTCCTGTCCGTCAAGATGGATCGAACCTTCGTCAATGGGCCAGACGCCTGCGATTGCGTTGAGGAGGGTTGATTTTCCGGCGCCGTTGCCGCCGATTATGGTTACAAAGTCGCCGTCTTCAAGGTGAAGATCAATGCCCTGGAGGGCTTTTTTCTCGGTTATGGAACCGGGGTTGAAAGTTTTTCTGATTCCTTTTAAATCAAGCATTCTTTCCTGCCTCCTTTGCGTTTTTTCTTTCCGCTAATTTAAGGCGGAGGAAGGAATTTTTGAAATTCTTTTTAAGATAAGGTACGGCAAGGAAGATCGCAACGATAATTGCGGTGAAAAGTTTCATATCGTTGGTCGGGAGTTTGAGCCAGAGGACAACGCCCATGATGATGTAATAAAGGATACCGCCGATTACCGCGGAAGAAAGGCAGAGCCAGAAGGTCATGTGTTTTCCGAAGAAAGCTTCCGCAAGAACTTCGCCGATGATGATGGAAGCAAGTCCGATTACGATTGCGCCGCGGCCGATTGCAACGTCCGCAAATCCCTGGTACTGTGCAAGAAGACCGCCGGAAAGAGCGACGATTCCGTTGGAAAGAGCAAGGGCGAAAACTTTGCAGAAATTGATGTTGATTCCCTGTGCTTTTGCCATTGCCTGGTTACATCCGGTTGCACGGATCGCGGAACCTGCTTCGGTTCCGAAGAACCAATAGAAAGCGGCGATAAGCGCGGCGGCAAAAACAAGAGCGATGACGATCGCTTCGTTAACGGTACGGAGCGAAAGGATAAGGTCGTATTTATCTACGGAAACAGCCTGGTTCGGTTTGTTGCCGAGGATGTGAAGGTTGATGGAATAAAGAGCGATCTGGGTAAGGATACCCGCAAGGATAGGCGCGATACCGAGCATTGTATGCAGAAGACCGGTAATGAGTCCGGCAAGCATTCCGGCGATCACGGCGACGATCATTGCTGCCCATGCGGGCCAGCCCATGATTATGAGCATAACGGTGACTGCTGCACCGGTTGCAAAGGAACCGTCAACAGTAAGATCCGAAAACTCCAAAAGCCTGTACGAAATGTACAGGCCAAGAGCCATTATTCCCCAAATTGCGCCCTGGGCAACATATCCCGGAAAGGCGTTTAAAAGAGTTGTAATGTCAAGCATTTAAAATTTGCCTCCAAATGGTATTTTTTGTTTTATCAGCCGAGAGGTGCATAGCCTTCCGGAACGGTGATTCCGAGAGCGGCGCAGTTTGCTTCGTTATAAAGTTTCTGAACTTCGGGAGCATACTGAATTTCCATTTCGCCGGGGTTTGCGCCGTTTACAAGAATTTCGTATGCCATTTCGCCTGCTGCATAACCGATGTCGTAATAATCGATGGAAAGGGTTGCAACGCCGCATCCGCCGCAGATACCGGATTCGCCTGCTACGATTGCTTTTCCTGCGGGAATGGCAACGTTTGCAATGGTTTCGGTGCAGGAAGCAGCGGTGTTATCGGTAGGGATATAGAGAACGTCTGCTGCTGCGCAGGCTGCACTGGTTACGTTTGCAACGTCGTTGGAATCGGCGAAGGTGAATACTTCAACTTCAAATCCCATATCGGTGAGATATCCGGAGATAACGTCGGACTGATATACGGAGTTGGGTTCTGCGGAGCAATAGAGGATACCGACTTTTTTTGCTTCGGGGAAGAGTTCCTGGATCATTGCTGCCTGCTGGTCAAGAGGAGCAAGGTCTGCGGTTCCGGTGATGTTGGTTCCGGTTTTTCCGGTCCAGCCGTCGATTTCAAGAGCGGTTGCATAGTCGGTGATGGAAGTTCCGACTACCGGAATGGTTGCGGAAGCTGCTGCTGCAGCCTGGAGAGCGGCGGTTGCGTTACCCATCATGAGGTCAACGCCTTCTGCTACAAGCTGGTTGCAGATGGTTACGCAGGTTGCTGCGTCGCCGGATGCATTGTGTTCAACAAAGGAAACCTGGTCACCGAGTTTTTCGGTAAGGGCATCTTTAAAACCCTGGGTTGCTGCGTCAAGAGCTTCGTGCTGAACAAGCTGGCAGATACCTACGGTATAGGTTCCGTCTGCTGCCGGTTCGGAAGAACAGGAAGCCATGCAGATCACCATTGCAAGAACAAGAAGAATACTTACGAGCTTTTTCATTTTTCATTTCCTCCAAGATTTAAAAATCGGTACAAAAAAAGCGGTTCCCGGTTTTTGGGAACCGCCTTGATTTACTTTTGCATAAATCGCAAAACCAAAGACAGAGGCCAAAAGCCTTTTTTAAGAATTTTTCATACGGGAATAAGCACCCATAAATCGGGCGCGGTAATACATGAAATATTCTTTTCCAAAAACGTTCATGTTTTTCATCGCCGTAAAATCCTTTCCTGAAAAGCTTTGCTTTTGATGTTTAAAAGTATAACGCTTTAAACGGATAAAGTCAAGGTCTTTTTCGCGATTTTTTACCGTTTTTTAAAAGTTTTTTGTTAAAAACAAAAGGCTGCCGCGTTTTGCGGGCACCTCGAAGTAATATAACATAAATAAAGGGCAGAAGCAAGCTTCTGCCCTTTATTATACAATAATTAAATAATTATCCGATTGCGATATAATCTGCAGGAGCGGTTATTCCAAGAGCGGAGCAGATATCGGAGTTGAATTTCTTGGTAACTTCGGGAGCATAGCCGATTTCCATTTCGCCGGGGTTTGCGCCGTTTACAAGAATTTCGTATGCCATTTCGCCGGCAATGTAACCGATGTCATAGTAGCTTATGGAAAGGGTTGCAACGCCAAAACCTTTGCAGGCGTTTTCTTCGCCGGAGATGATCGGGGTTCCGGAAGGAAGAGCAACGTTGTTAATGGTTTCTGCGCAGGAAGCTGCGGTGTTATCGGTGGGGATATAAAGAACGTCGGATGCTGCGCATGCGGCGGAAACTACGTTTGCAACGTCGTTGGAATCGGCAAAGGTGAATACTTCGCAGGAAAGGCCTTTTGCTTCAAGTTCTGCGATAACGATGTTTGCCTGATATACGGAGTTGGGTTCTGCGGAGCAATATACGATACCGATATTTTTTGCTTCGGGGAAGAGTTCGGGAATCATTGCAGCCTGCTGATCAAGCGGAGCAAGGTCAGCGGTTCCGGTGATGTTGGTTCCGGTTTTTCCGGTCCAGCCTTCGATCTCAAGAGCGGTTGCATAGTCGGTGATGGAAGTTCCGATTATCGGAATATCGGAAGTTGCTGCTGCAGCTGCCTGGAGTGCGGGGGTTGCGTTGCCCATGATAAGGTCAACGCCTTCGGAAACAAGCTGGTTGCAGATGGTGATGCAGGTTGCCTGGTCGCCGGAAGCATTGTGCTCAACAAAAGAAACCTGGTCGCCGAGTTTTTCGGTAAGGGCGGCTTTAAAGCCTTCGGTTGCGGCATCAAGAGCTTCGTGCTGGACAAGCTGGCAGATACCTACGGTATATTTTCCGTCCGCTGCGGGTTCGCTGCCGCAGGCGGCAAAAGAAAGGACCATTGCAAGGACGATAAGAATACTTACGAGTTTTTTCATTTTGATTTCCTCCAATTTAAAAAGGCTTTTCACAAAATCCTTTTTCGTTGGTAACCATTATAGGACTTTAAAGCGATAAAGTCAATAGGCAAAATAAACTTTTTTGGGAATTTTTAAAAAGAAAAAAGGAACGGAAATTTTCCGTCCCTTTTAAAAATTTTTCTTCCTCCGCATTAACAGAAACTTAAAATTATAACAAATGTTATGACATTATATTATAATGCTTTGCTCTTTGCAAAGGAAAGAAGCGCTTCTTTTTCGTTCTGAACCTCGCCTTCGATAACTTTTTCAAGAAGGAAATCCAGGATTTCTCCCATTTTCTTTCCGGGTTCAAAACCGGCGGAAATCAAATCCGCTCCGCTTACCGCAAGATTTTTAAGGGAAAAACATTCGTTTTTTTCGATTATTTCCGCGGCTGTTTTTCTGAATTCATCGAAAACCGAATCCGGCGTTTTATATTCCGGGCGTTTTGCGCCGTCGTCCGCCTGCATAAGCAAAAGGAGATTTTGGAACATTTCCGGACCGATTTTTCCAAGAAGGCGTTTTATCGCTTTCGGGGTCGGTTCAAAGCGGTCTTCGTGGCGGCGAACAAGTTCGCAAACCTTTTTTATCGTTTCGGAATCAGCCTTCAATCTTCTGAGCACAGTTTCGGCGATTTCCGCGCTTTTCTGAGCATGGCCATAGTAATGGGCTGTGCCGCTTTCGTCAATGCTTTGGCAAAGGGGCTTTGCAATATCATGGAAAAGTGCCGTAAGGCGAAGTTCCGGAACCGGCGGAACGCCTTTCAGGACGCCCGCAGTATGTTCAAAAGCATCAAGATGGTGGCGGAAATGGCGCTGGTCAAAGCCTTTGAGCAGCGAAAGTTCAGGAATAAAGACAAAAAACGGCTTTGGATGCTCAAGAAGGATCTTTGCGGCATTTTGGCCGCAAAGAAGCTTCTGCAGTTCCGAAAAAAGGCGCTCAGCACTTACTTCATTGAGGAATCCACAGTTTTCATCAATGGCGGCGGCGGTTTTTCCTTCGATTTCAAAACCGAGAACGGAAGCAAAACGCAAAGCGCGCATTATTCTTAATGCGTCTTCTCCAAAACGCTTGTCCGGTTCGCCTACGCAGCGGATGATCCCGTGCTCAAGATCGGATCTTCCTCCGAAAAGGTCGATTACACCCGTTTTTTCGCTGTATGCAAGAGCGTTTACCGTAAAATCACGCCTTGCAAGATCCTCCGGAAGGGAACGGGTAAACTCGACTTTTTCCGGATGGCGGCGGTCAAAATAACCTTTTTCGATTCGGAAGGCGGTTATTTCAATGGGGTTTCCGCCGATGAGCACGGTAAGAGTACCATGTTTTATTCCGGTTTCGATAAGGTGCTCATTTTTAAAAACCGCTTTCATTTCCTCCGGCGAAGCGGAGGTTGTCACGTCATAATCCGTTGGATCTTTTCCGAGAAGACTGTCCCGGACACATCCGCCGACGGCATAGGCTTCAAAACCCGCGTCTTCGAGCATTGCGATCGCTTTTTTAACTTCATCAGGCAAATACATCGGGACACCCCCTTTCCGGATTTTGTTTCAATCAGCTATAGAGGCAGGAATCGCAGTAAAATCTGTCGCTGGCGATTGATTTTCCGCAGTCCTGGCATACTCCGTAGCCGAGGCATTTGTCGCAGTAGAGCCGGTCATCGTCTATACTTTTGCCGCAATCCTGGCACACTCCGTAGCCAAGGCATTTATCGCAGTAGAGCCGGTCATCGTCTATACTTTTACCGCAATCCTGGCACACTCCGTAGCCAAGGCATTTATCACAGTAGAATCTGTCCGCATCTATGGATCTTCCGCAATCCAAACAAATTCCCGCGCCGTATCCGTAATCATAATCATAATCGTAATCATAATCATAGGAATCATCGTATATCGGTATCAGCGCGTTGTAGCAATCGCTGCAGAAATACCAGCCGTCGAACTCGGCGATCGTTTTATATGCGCCGGGGCTTTGACAGATATTGCAGTTTCTTGCGGGTTCGCCGCAGCCGCAAAGCAGCGTCAAAACAATCAGGATAATAACTATCTTTTTCATTTTTGTTTCTCCTTATGATGTTATAAGCTTTATATAGTTTATTTTAATGAAAAAGTCAAGCTTTTTTGCCGCGAAGAAAACTCTGCCGCTGCTGAAACCCGCGCGGCTGCGCCGGACATCGGTTAATTGCCCGTGCCATTAAGACAGCCGAGGACAACCCGAAAACATTTTCTGCTGTTTTTTCACTGCAAATCCGTCATTTACTTGTGCAAATTCGCTTTAATTTTACTTTTTCTCAATTATTTTTGCAAGTTTATTAAATTAATCTTGCATTTCTTGTTTAAAGATGTTACAATACAAAAGTTCGAGTATAAACACCAAAACAACATAACGGAGAATTTAATGAAAGCCAAAACAAAACTTTCCCTTGCGGTACAAATTTTCATCGCCCTTGGACTTGGAATCATTGCCGGTCTTATTTTTCTTGCTTTTAACAGAGCTGACCTTGCGGTTGCATACGTCAAACCCCTTGGAACAATTTTTCTTAACCTTATAAAATTCATTGTTGTTCCCATTGTATTAAGTTCCATCATCTGCGGCGTTATTTCCATGAAGGACATTCACAAAGTGGAATCCATCGGAATAAAAACAGTGCTTTATTATCTTGTAACAACTTCTTTTGCAATCGGAATCGGTCTTTTTGTTGCAAACTGCTTTAAGGGACTTTTCAAAACCCTTGGAACATCCGACCTTTCTTACGACGTTTCCGCGCAAAGCAATTTTATGGATACCCTTATCGGTATTTTCCCTTCCAACATCATCAGCCCCATGCTGGAAGCAAACATGCTTCAGGTTATCGTTATTGCGCTGTTCTTCGGCTTTGGAATTATTCTTGCCGGAGAAAAAGGCGAACCCCTTGCAAAAGTTGTTTCAAGCCTTTCTGACGTAAGCCTTGTTATAATGGATCTTATACTTAAGCTTTCTCCCATTGGTGTTTTTTGTCTGATTACCCCTGTTGTTGCGGAAAACGGTCCGAAAATTCTCGGATCTCTTGCAACCGTTCTTCTGACCGCATATCTTTGCTATGCGGTTCATGCTGTTCTGGTTTATTCCAGCACCGTAAAACTTTTTGGAAAAACAAACCCGGTTAAATTCTTTAAAGAGATGGCGCCGGCAATGGCTTTTGCTTTTTCAAGCGCATCTTCCGTCGGCACTTTGCCCCTTAACCTTGAATGCACCGAAAAACTTGGCGCAAAAAAGGATATTGCAAGTTTTGTTCTTCCCCTTGGCGCAACAATCAACATGGACGGCACCGCAATTTATCAGGGTGTTTGCGCGGTATTCATCGCTGCCTGTTACGGCATTGAACTCACTCTTCCGCAGATGCTTACCATTGTTCTTACCGCGACCCTTGCTTCCATCGGCACCGCAGGTGTTCCCGGTTCCGGAATGGTTATGCTTGCGATGGTGCTTCAGAGCGTTGGTCTTCCGGTGGAAGGCATTGCGCTTGTTGCCGGTGTTGACCGCATTTTTGATATGGGACGCACCGTTGTAAACATTACCGGCGACGCAGCCTGCACCGTTATTGTCAGCAGCCTTGAAGAGCGAAAAGAAGCGAAAAAACTTGGATAAAACAAAAAAGCTCTCTGCGAAACAGCAGAGAGCTTTTATTTTTTTGCTTATTCAAGCGGTTTTTAATGCTTATTTGCAGGCTTCGTAATCTATAATTTGCTCCATACTCACTTTATGCTTTGGGCTTGAATGAGAACAGAGATAATCACGCAGAAGCATAAGTTTTACGCCTTGCTCATAATGTCTCCCTTTTGGCATTAAAACACCTCCAAAAGATGATAAGAACAGTATAGCACAATAAAGCCATTTCTTGAACAACTTTGTTGATTTTACTTAATTAAAGTGGTATATTAAAGTTGAGACACAAATTAAATATTTTGCTTGTTATTAAAGTGTGTGTTTTTATCTTTCGGTAAAAATACAGGCTCTATTTTCGCATACTTTTTTGATAGGCGTTAATTTGTGTAGCAGCAATCGAAGCTATGTGTTTTTTGTGCGCGGCTTCGGCTGCGCACTTTTTTATTTTCAGGAGGGTGGAATGATGAAAGCATTGCAATGTGAAATGTGCGGAAGCCAGGATATGGTTAAACAAGACGGATATTTTGTTTGTCAGTTTTGCGGAACGAAATATACTGTTGAAGAAGCAAAAAAATTGATGATTGAGGGAACTGTTGAGGTTCATGGAACTGTTAAAGTTGATAACAGTGACTCATATAATAAAAATCTTCAAAATGCTCGCCGTGCATATGAAATAAACGATTGGGGAAATGTCGAAAAATATTACAGTTTAATTGAACAAGAGAATCCCAATAATATTGAAGCTGCATTTTTTAGCGTTTACGGAAAAGCCATGGCAACACTTAGAGTTCAACCTTCTCCTGAAAGAGCTGAAAAATTTGATATGCTTGAAAATACTATTCCAATAATATTTGCGAATAGCTTTGAAAACACAGATGAAAATAAAGAGCAGACTCTTAAATTAATAAGTGGTGCAATTAAAAAAATGTACTCACTTCCTATTGTTTGTTCAAGTAGTGCCAGCGACTTTGATATAGCATTACATAAAGCTGTACTTCTCAATGGTACAAAATTTGCGTATATCGAAGAATTGAAAAAAATAAATGAAAATAATGAGGAACCTTACATAAGTAACATTATTGATGACTTGAAGCCAAAAAAGAAAGAAAGCACAACCTCTTCTGGTAGTAGTTCCAACTCAACAGGCGGCTGTTATGTTGCAACTGCGGTTTACGGTTCTTATGACTGCCCCGAAGTTTGGACTTTGCGTCGTTTCCGCGATTATACCCTTGCAGAATCTGTATTCGGTCGTCTTTTTATTCGTTTGTATTACGCAGTAAGCCCCACTCTTGTAAAATGGTTTGGTAAAACCGAATGGTTCAAAAACCTTTGGAAACCTACCCTTGACAAAATGGTGGCAAAACTCAATGCAGATGGCGTTGAAGATACTCCTTACGAAGATAAAAATTGGTAAAACTAATAAAAGCCTCCCTGCGGAGGCTTTTTTCATTGTTCCAAAAGTTCAAGATACTTGTAAATTGTAGTTCTGCTCATTGCTAAAAAGAAAAACCCCGCTTTTAAAGCGGGGTTTTGTTTTGGTGGAAAACGGACGAACACCTCATCCGTCATCGCTTACGCGATGCCACCTTCTCCTTAAGGAGAAGGCTTTTTTATTTGCAAGCTTCGTAAACTGCTACGGAAACAGCAACGGTTGCGCCAACCATGGGGTTGTTGCCCATGCCGATAAGACCCATCATTTCTACGTGTGCGGGAACGGAAGAGGAACCTGCGAACTGTGCATCGGAATGCATACGTCCCATGGAGTCGGTAAGACCATAGGAAGCAGGACCTGCAGCAACGTTATCCGGATGAAGGGTTCTGCCGGTGCCGCCGCCGGAAGCAACGGAGAAATATTTTCTGCCGTTTTCAACTGCCCATTTTTTGTAAGTACCTGCAACAAGGTGCTGGAAACGGGTGGGGTTGGTGGAGTTACCGGTGATGGAGATATCAACGCCTTCGCTCTGCATGATTGCAACGCCT
>JAZTXW010000060.1:0-4754 GCA_045636625.1 Oscillospiraceae bacterium | reverse complement strand
TCCAATGTTTGGAAGCTCTCTGCCCCGGCATTCTGCAAATGCCCCCAGTGCGGCGAACTCAAAACTCCCCACGTAGTATGCCAGAACTGTGGATACTACAAAGGTAGAGAAGTCGTCAAAGTCGAAGAAGCATAATCTTTGCAAAACAGGAGAGGGTCGAAAGATCCTCTCTTTTTTGTTGCAAATATTGTCTTCTTTTTAAAGTAAACCGAGGTGATGAAGTTGTCCGACATCCTTTTCAAAAAAGACGGATGGATATTTTCCTATCGCGTTGCCGGAATTGCTGTTCAAAACGGCAAAGTGCTTTTACAAAAACCTACAAACGAAGATTTCTATGCTTTTCCGGGAGGTCACGTTGAATTTGGAGAAACAAATGAGGAAACCCTTATGCGTGAATTTAACGAGGAAATTGGAGCGGATATCAAAGTTGGTGCACTTAAATGGGTTGCAGAAGCGTTTTTTCCATGGAGAGAAAATCCTTGTCATCAGATTTGCCTTTATTATGCCATAGATATTACCGATGACGATACTCCAAAAGATGGAATGTTTATTGCAAGAGAGCACATTGAGGGAAGAAATTTTGATCTTGAATTCCATTGGGTACCTATTGAAAAAACAGACAAAATTGAAATCTATCCAGCGGAGGCAAAAGAACTTCTTAACAACCTTGATAAAGGCGTAAAACATTTTATTTATAAAGAATAATTACAAATAAAACTATGGAAAAAACAAATTAAATTTGTTATAATATAATGTAAACATTTTATTCCGAAAGGAGGACGCAAATGCCGGTTCTGATCTCATCTGTTGAAAAAAATTCCCCGGCGGAAAAAGCCGGAATATCCGTTGGCGAAAGCCTTGTTTCAATCAACGGAAACAAAATCAAGGATGTTCTTGATTACCGTTTTTATATGACTGACAAAAAGCTTGAAATCGAGCTTTTGAAAGACGGAGAAACAAGAACAGTAATTCTTGAAAAACCGGAATACGAAGATCTTGGTCTTGATTTTGAAAACTACCTTATGGATAAGGAACATTCCTGCAAAAATAAATGTGTTTTCTGCTTCATAGATCAGATGCCTCCGGGAATGAGAAAAACCCTTTACTTTAAAGACGATGACTCACGTCTCGGGTTCCTTTTCGGAAATTATGTTACCCTTACAAATCTTGAGGAAGAGGATATTGACAGAATCATAAAAATGCGTCTTTCTCCGATAAATGTTTCTGTTCATACAATGAATCCGAAACTGAGAGTCGAGATGATGAAAAACCCCCATGCGGCGGATTCTCTCGGTTATCTTAAAAAAATGGCAGAAGCGGGAATAACCCTTCATCTTCAGTTTGTTCTCTGTCCGGGAATAAACGACGGTGAGGAACTTCGCTACAGTTTCCGCGAAGTTGAAAAACTCGGTCCTTCGGTCGAGAGCGCGGTCTGCGTTCCGGTCGGTCTTACAAAATGCAGAGCCGGACTTCCGAAGCTTACGCCGTTTGATAAAGAAAGTTCTCTCGAAGTTATTAAAATTGTTGACGAGTTCCGTGCGGAATGTATGGAAAAATACGGTGAACCGGTTTTCTATGCCGCGGATGAGTTTTTCATCAAAGCGGAACTTCCGTTCCCGGAATATGAATATTACGGCGAATTCACCCAGCTTGAGGACGGAGTGGGGCTTTGCGCTCTTCTTAAACACGATTTTTATGAAGCGTTTGATTACTTCCCCGAAGGTGAATATAACCGCCACGTAACGATTCCAACCGGAAAAGCCGCGTTTTCCACAATAAAAGAACTTGCGGATGCCGCTGAGAAATGTTATAAAGGCCTTAAAATCGATGTTCTTCCGATGGAAAACGAATTCTTCGGGGAATTGATAACCGTTACCGGGCTTCTTACAGGCGGCGATATCGCAAGACAGCTTAAAGGAAGAGAAAACGGTGATGCTGTGCTCATCTGTGAAAGCACTCTTCGCTATGAGCATGATAAATTTATTGATGATACAACTCCTGAATGGGTTGAGCATGAACTCAATGTTCCGGTGCTCATGGTACCGAACGATGGATATAAACTTCTTTGCGCAATGCTTGGCGAAGAAAACGACGAATGTGATGTAATTTACGGATAAATTCCGTTTGGAGGAATATAAAAATGGCAAAACCTATTATTGCAATCGTGGGTCGCCCCAATGTAGGCAAATCCACTCTTTTCAATAAGCTGACCGGCAAGCGCCTTGCAATCGTTGAAGATACCCCCGGTGTTACAAGGGACAGACTTTACTGCGAATGTGAATGGCTCAACCGTACGGTTATGCTTGTCGATACCGGCGGTATCGAACCCAAAACCGATGACGGAATTCTTTCCAAAATGAGAATGCAGGCCAATGTTGCAATCGAAAGCGCGGATGTTATTATTCTTGTAACGGATCTTAACTCCGGCGTAACCGCAAACGATGCCGATATTGCTTCCATGCTTCTCAAAAGCGGAAAACCGGTCGTTCTTTGTGTAAATAAATGCGACAGAATCGGCGCACCGCCCGCAGAATTCTATGAATTCTATAACCTCGGTCTTGGCGATCCGTTCCCGGTTTCTTCCGTTCATGGCAACGGAACCGGCGACCTTCTTGATGAATGTTTTAAATACATCGATTTCGACAAAGAAGACGATGTTGAAGATGATAGAATCAAAGTAGCGATTATCGGTAAACCGAACGTAGGCAAAAGCAGCCTTGTAAACAAAATTGCCGGAGAAGAAAGAGTTATCGTTGCTGATATGGCGGGTACAACCCGTGATGCAACGGATACCGAAGTCGAAAACGAATTCGGAAAATTCGTTCTTATCGATACCGCAGGTATCCGCCGCAAAAGCAGAGTTGACAACGAAATTGAAAAATACAGTGTTCTCCGTTCCTATATGGCGGTTGACCGCAGCGACGTATGCGTTATCATGATTGACGCAACCGAAGGTTTTACCGAACAGGACAGCAAGGTTGCCGGATACGCTCATGAACAGGGCAAAGCCTGCGTAATTGCTATCAACAAATGGGACGCTGTTGAAAAAGAAACAAATACAATGAACGAGTTCACCAAGAAACTCCAGACGGATTTCAGCTTTATCTCCTATGCTCCTTTTGTTTTCATTTCCGCAAAAACCGGTCAGAGAATCAACAAGCTTTTCGAGCTTATTGTTTCCACCCATGACCAGAACTGCAGAAGAATTTCCACCGGTATGCTTAACGATATGCTTGCTTATGCAACCGCAAAAGTTCAGCCTCCGTCCGATAAAGGCAAACGCCTGAAGATCTATTATATGACCCAGGCTTCCACAAACCCGCCCACTTTTGTAACTTTCTGCAACCGCGCAGATCTTTTCCATTTCTCTTACCGCCGATATCTTGAAAACCAGATAAGAGAAACCTTCGGTCTTACCGGAACGCCCATCAAAATGGTAGTCCGCGAACGCGGAAACGATAAAGGCTGATTTTTTTCTGTTCCTTTGGAGGATTTAATGAACGAGTTTCCAAATGTTATCCTTGTTTATCTGGTTTCCGCTTTGGTAGCATATCTTATCGGAAGCCTTAATATGGCGATTCTTATTTCAAAATTCCATAAATCCACCGATATCCGCGACCACGGAAGCGGAAACGCCGGAATGACGAATATGCTTCGCATTTTTGGAAGAAAAGCCGCAACCTGGACTTTTATCGGAGATTTTGCGAAAGGCGCAATAGTTGTTTTTGTCGCACGTGAAATCGGAAGATATCTCCACATGAATCTTGATATAGCGTATATTGCGGCCCTTTTTGTAATGATAGGCCATATCTATCCGGTTTACTTCAAGTTTCGCGGGGGAAAAGGAATAGCAACAGCGCTTGGAGCGATGTTTGTCCTTAACTGGATAGCGTTTCTGACCATTGCTGTGGGAATTGCGCCGATGGTATTCATTATAAAAATAGTTTCCGCGGTTTGCCTTTGCGGAGCTTCGATTTATCCGGTGCTCAATTTTGTTGTTCTTCTGCTTCAGGAAAAAAGCTTTTTCGGTGAAGTCGTACCCTATACGGTAATGTCGCTTCTTATGGCGCTTCTGGTTTTCTATGCGCACAGAGAGAACATCAAACGCCTCAGAAACGGAACTGAACCTTCTTTTGGGAGAAAAAACAAATGATTAAAGAAAAATTTTCCGGATTAAGAGATTTTGTGATCTCTAAAAAAACAAAACATATAATCGCAACCGTTGCGGTTACGTTAACAGTTTTTTTGTTTTTCATCTGGCTTGGAGTCGGAATGTATATTTCCGTTCCGGCTGAAAGCAGGGGAGAGCTTTGGCCGGTTTTCGGAATGTACGGGGTTTTTCCCGGAATAATTTTCTTTTTCGGAGTTAAAAAAGTTCACGGAATCCTTAACGGCGAAGACGATCAGGATGAAGAAACGGAATAATAAAAAGCGGCTCAGCTGAGCCGCTTTTATTTTTTTCAAAAGAACAAAAAAAGAGCAGTCGTTTCCGACTGCTCTTTTTTTGTTAACATGTTAAATATGGTGTTCGAACACTGAAAACACCCCAGAAAAGCGCTTTCCCGGGGGAAATAAGCTACTTTAGACTCGAAAATCAGATAGCGCGGGTAACTTTACCGGAACGCAGGCAACGAGTGCATGCATATACGTGGCAAGGTTTGCCATCAACAAGAGCTTTTACGCGACGAACGTTAGCTTTCCAGGTTCTGTTGGAACGTCTGTGGGAGTGGGATACTTTGATACCAAAGCTAACA
>JAZTXW010000059.1:0-8891 GCA_045636625.1 Oscillospiraceae bacterium | reverse complement strand
ATGTGATGTGTTGTCTTCCTAAGACCGCTTGGCCTCCGACTTATTCTTTTGAAACACAAAGCCGCCTTAATAAATATATTCAGGAACACGGGTATTCCTATATCACACTTTTGGAAGTTAACCATGTGATAACCCGAGATGCTTTTCTTTCTTCCAAATTCCTTTTTAGCGATTATCAATATAAGATATCTTTTAAGGCCACTGACCCGTTATTAAAAACAAAACCGGCAGGAAAATATCTTTCAAAATATATCAACGGTTCTTCATCCGAATTTCCGGAACAGTGTAAGATTTTTTTGGAAGAGATTGAGTCCAGAGGATACAGAACGGTCGGAGATTTTTATGTTTACTATCCTAAATCAAATTTGTTTTCTTTTTCGGAATCGGAAAATACTTGTTTGATTTCTGTAAAATTGAAGAATGAATGAAACAAAAATGGCGGTACTTTATGTGCTGCCGTTTTTGCTTTTTCACATCTTCATTTCTTCACGTTCCCCTGTAATCCCACCCGCTCCACTCCACTTCCGAGGCCTGGCCTTTGCGACAAAAAGCAGTAAAAAAGTTGTTAAGAAGTAATTATAAAGTTGTTGAATAGTTGCTTAAAAACAATTAAAAAGTAGCAAGAAAGTTGTTTCTTTCTTGCTACTTTCTTGTTTTTATATTGCTTTTTTGATGTTGTCGAGCGGGTTCAGCCTTTCAATATCTCTGCTTAAATCCGATCCGTAAAGATTAATATAATGTCTCGTCATATCGAGAGTTGAATGCCCCATGAGCATCTGAAGCTGAACAAGGCCACCTCCGGCAAGAATAAAGTTCTTTGCGAATGTATGTCTGAAAAGGTGAATGGAAGTCTTTGAAACGCCTCTTGCAACATTGTATTTTCTTATTGACTGTTGGAATGAACTAACAGCAAGTTGTTCACCAGAAGAGGAAGGAAAAAGGTAGTCATCAAAACTCCATTTCCAGGCGGAGAGATATTCCTCTAATATTTCTTTAAGAGCAGGGGAAAGAGGAATAATCTGCTGACGTCTGTTTTTCATAGCACGCAGATGAATTGTGTTCTCATCAAAATTAATGTCGCTTATTTTTAAATTTACGATTGTGCGGGCACGATTTCCAGTAGCAACAAGATAGTTTACCATTGCCCAGGAACGATATTCTGCCCATCTGTTGGATTTCGGGCGAGCAAGCAGTTTGCAAAGTTCGGCGTCTGTATATGGTTCTTTCAGTTCAGCATCATCTTTCAGAAGTTTTATTGTAATCCCGTCAATGTAATCCCGCTCCGCACAGAATTTAAAGAAAACACGAAGGCCGCGAAGGCGAGTATTTAATGTGGTTGTTCTCCTGCCTTTGTCTAGTTCATCGAGAATAAAGTTGTCGAGAGTTTCCTGCGAGATTTCATCAAGATATTTTATGTTTATGTATTGACAAAAATATTTTAAATCTTCCTCGTAAAACTCTATCGTTCGTTCGGTTAAATTCTTTAATTTGCAGAACTTGATAAAAGCCGCTTTTGCATTTTCAAAAGATGTTCTGTTTCGTCTAAAGTCGTTTGTTAATGTGATTTTACGCATCAGATTCGCCTCCAAAAATCTGCAAAAAATCTGGTGAAACGAATCTGGTGTAAAGAAAAAAGTGAGTATTGAAAAATGGCTTCAATACTCACTTTTTCTGGTGCGGATAACAGGACTTGAACCTGCACGTGAAAACACCAGATCCTAAGTCTGGCGCGTCTGCCAATTCCGCCATATCCGCAAATCTCCGTGGGTTTCCCCACGGCTTTTTATTTTACAACAATTTTATTTTGATGTCAATTAAAGATTGAGAAGGCCTTCGTTCATCATGGATTGTGCCGCAAGCATAACACCCATTTTTGCGGTGGGATAGGTAAGTCCGCCCTGCATCCATACGGAATAAGGTTCACGGAGCGGAGCATCCGCGGAAAGTTCAACGGAAGCACCAAGGTTGAATGCACCGGCGGCCATAATTACCTGGCTGTCATAACCGGGCATATCCCAGGGTTCGGGAGTTACGTAAGCATCAATGGGAGAACCGCTTTGGATTCCGCGGCAGAAAGCACAGAGAGCCTCGGGGGTTTTAAGCGCGATGGTTTCGATGATATCGGTTCTGGGGTCATCAAAGCAAGGGTCCGCATCAAATCCGCAAAGTTCAAAGAAGCGGCTTGCGAAAACAGCGGTTTTAACTGCGGAAGCGGTTACGGTGGGGGAGAAGAAAAGTCCCTGGTACATGGGGCGAAGTTCGTTAAGGGTGCAGCCGACTTCTCTTCCGACACCGGGAGCGGAAAGACGGTGTGCGCAAAGTTCAACAAATTCGTGTTTTCCGGTTATGTAACCGCCGGTGTGGGCAATTCCTGCGCCGGGGTTTTTGATAAGAGAACCGATGATAAGGTCCGCGCCCACCTGGGTGGGTTCGACTTTGTCAACAAATTCGCCATAGCAGTTGTCGCAGACGCAGATCGCGTTGGGGTTTGCTTCGTGAACGATATCGAAAATCTTTTTGATGACTTCGATTTTAAGGCTGGGTCTGGTTGCGTATCCGCGGGAACGCTGGATATAAGCCATTTTTGCGCCTTTGACTGCCTCAGGGATTCCTTCATAGTCAACGGTCCCGTCTTCAAGAAGAGGAAGTTCGTCATAAATAACGCCGAATTCTTTAAGGGAACCGACACCTTCGCCGTGGATAACGCCGTTAAGGGTGTCATAGGGAGTTCCGGTAAGGGAAACCATTTTGTCGCCCGGGCGAAGAACACCGAAAAGCGCGGTTGCAATGGCGTGGGTTCCGCTCATAAAGTTATGGCGGACCATGGAATCTTCGGTTCCGAAAATCTGGCTCCATACCTGGTCAAGAATTTCGCGGCCGCGGTCATCATAACCGTAACCGGAAGAACCGGCAAAAAGGCTTTCGCTTACGCGGTTATCGATAAACGCGCGGAGAACTTTTTCGTTGTTATAAGTTTCGATTTCGCTGATTCTTGCGAAAGGTTTCTGGCAATCCGCCTCGGCTTTTTCGGCCAGTTCAAGAAGGCGGCTGTCAATTTTGAAAAAATCGCTCATTTTCTGTCTTCCTTTTCTTTAATGTTATAAAGGTAGTAATATGTTTTTGCGGCCTTATAGCCGAGTTTTTCATACATTTTACGAACACCGGGGTCAGCGGGAACAAGCCACGGGATTCTTTGTTCATCAATAAGCATATTGGTGCAAAGTGCGGTGAGATATGAAGCATATCCTTTGTGGCGGCTTTCGGGAACGGTAACAACAGAAACGACCGCACCGGTCTTTTCCGTCCTTCCTCTTATGCAGGCGGAGGAAACCGCAGAACCGTTTTCGTTAAGGGTGAAAAGTGTGCTCTGTTTTTTGAGCACTCCACGGACCATGCGGAGCTTCCAAAGATCAAAACCGGAATTGTCGTCTTCACCGAATGCGGCTTTTGTGACCTTCCAGGCTTCGTCAAAATTCCCGGAATCGCGCACATCAAAAGCATTTTCCGGTATATCAATGCGGTTTTCGGCGAACATCTGCACCGCGTTTTCAATATCAAAATCGAAAAGATTTTTGAGCACGGCAAGTGAATTTTCGTCGCAGTCGATATGCTTTATCGTTCCGCCGGAAACAAGGTTTGTCACAAAAAGGATCATTTCAAAACCGGGCATGCCATAAGGAGAAAAAAGCATTATGGAATCCGTGTTTGCGTTGAGGAAAGAATGAGCTTTTCCGTGCTCATCGATCTCTACCCAGATGCTCAGAAGTTCCGGGTCATCCATGAACGAAATTGCCGCCGCGCTGAAAAGGCTTCCGAAATAAGGCTCGCTTTCAGAAAGCCTTTCAAGAAGGCTTAAATCGTCGATAAGTTTTATCATATTTCGCAAAGCTCCCTGCTCAGGATTTTGATGAGGGAAACAGTGTGAGAAACGTCGGAAAGCTTGATGGATGCATAGGGGCTGTGGATATATCTTGCAGGAAGAGAAACCGCAACCGGGCGGATTCCGCCCCTTGCCTGGTGGATGAATTTTGCGTCATTGAATCCGCAGATTCCGTGCTTGGTCTGTGCGGGAATATTTTCTTTTTCACAAAGTTCCATAATATGGCGGTAAAGTTCCATATCATAAAGAGTGCCGTTGTCACGGAAGGAAACAACCGGACCAAGACCCTGTTTGCAGACAAATTTTTCTCCGGGAACGGAGGGGAAATCTCCTGCGCTTGTTGCTTCGACAACAACCGCAATATCAGGATCAACAGTGAATGCTGCGTTGCCGGCGCTGTTTCCGCCGACTTCTTCTCTGGTGGTGAAACAAACGGTTATATCGTATTCCGCTTCCTCTTTAAGAAGTTCCATAAGAACAGCGCAGCCTGCGCGGTCGTCAAGGGCTTTTCCCATAACGCAGTCTTCGCCGAATTTTTCAAAATCACTGTCAAAAACCGCTCTGTCGCCAAGGCTTACGAGTTTTTCTGCTTCCTCTTTGCTGTCCGCGCCGATGTCGATAAAAAGCGCATCGGTTTTGGTGGGATTATCAAATTCCTCTTTTTTCACAAGATGGATAGCTTTGCTTCCGAGAAGACCGGGAATTTCGTTTTTGCCGACACGGACTCTTTTTCCGACGATAACGCGGCTGTCGATTCCGCCGACGTTGCTGAATTTAAGGAATCCGTTTTCGTCGATGTGGGTGATGATAAATCCGACCTCGTCCATGTGTGCGGAGAACATAAGGCGGTTTTTCGGCTGTTTTCTGCCTTTTTTGGAAACGATAAGGTTTCCTGCGTTGTCGGTTTTTGCAACGCAGTCCGGGTAACCCATTACCTCATCATAAATAAGTTTTTTAACTGCGGCTTCGTCGCCGGAAGTTCCGGCGGCAAGAGAAAGTGCTTCAAGATTTTCAAGGAAGGTTTTCATCTCAGTTTTCTCCTCCTTCCATTACAAATGCTGCAAGAAGTTTTCCTACATTTTTAACGTCATCGACGGAAACTTTTTCAATAATGCTGTGCATATACTGCTGAGGAATGGAAATAAGTCCGGTGCGGACTCCTGCTCCTGCGGAAGCGATCTCATCAGCGTTTGTTCCGGTGGAGGAACCGCCGTAAGCTTCGTCCTGGAAAGGAATTTCATTTTTTTCAGCAAGGGAAATAAGCTTTCTGGAAATTTCGATATCAAGGGTGGGATGGAAAGCAACAACGGGGCCTTTTTTCATGGCTTTGGAATTTATATCGGTGGTGTCCGGAGTTTTTCCAAAACCTACGTCAATTTCAATAGCTTCTGTCGGTGCAACAGCAAAAGCAGCTGCGCCGGCGCCCTGGCCACCGGTTTCTTCCCTGGTAGAGAAAACTGCGGTAAGTCCGCAGGGAAGATCCTTATCTTTGAGAATTTCAAGAGCTTCGAGAATAGTGACACAGCCGCTGCGGTCATCAAGAGCGGGACCGGTTACATACCCGTTTCCGATATCGCTCCATTTTCCGCACATCATAACGCGGTCACCCATGCGAACTCTTTTTTCGGTTTCCTCTTTGCTGAAACCGATATCGATGAATATCTCATCTCTTTCGGGGTTTTTGTCGTTGACGTCTTTAATATGGGGAGGAACGCTGCATACGATACCGGGGTATTCGCCTTCTTTTCCAAGAACGCGTACCTTTGTTCCGCAAATTCCTCTGCGGTCGATTCCGCCGCAGGGATAGGTTCTGAGGAATCCGTTTTCCTCAATATTGATTACAAGAAGAGCGATCTGGTCAAGATGTGCGTCAAGCATTACTTTGCGACCGTTTTTTTCGGGGGCAACTTCGCAGATTACGCTTCCGAGATTATCGATATATGTTTTTCCGTAGTTGGAAAGAAGTTCAACCGCGGCTTTTGCCGCAAGTTTTTCGTCGCCGGAGTTTCCGTCAACGGAAGAAAATTTTAAAAGCAATTCTCTGGTATCCATTTTTATCTCCTTAAACTTTATAATCCGGCCAAAGTTCTTCGGCAGAAACCCCATCAACCTGACCGATTTTTGAAACAATTTCCTTGAAATGTTTTCCGCGGATCTCGAAGTTTTTATAATGGTCAAAACTTGCGGAAGCGGGGGAAAGCGTTACGATATCGCCTTCTTCTGCGTAAGCATAAGCGGTGGAAACCGCTTCTTCCATATCCTCGACAAAGATCATTTCGGGGGAACCGTCATAATCCGGGTGATTCTGGAGCGCTTCTGCAATTTTTGGTGCGGTGGCACCGCAAAGGATAAGAAGCTTTACCTTTTCAATAAGGCTTGGCGCAAGGGGCGCATAGGGGATGTTTTTGTCATATCCGCCGGCAAGAAGGATAACTTTCTGATCAAAGCAGGAAAGACCCGCAATGGTTCTTGTGGGGCTTGTTGCAATGGAATCGTTGTACCATTTAACCCCCTCAAATTCCCTGCAAAGTTCGATTCTGTGTTCAACGCCTCCGAAATTCTTTGCAACGGAATACATTGTTTCAACAGAAACCTCGCCCCATGTTGCGGCAATTGCGGTAAGGTAGTTTTCAACGTTATGAAGTCCCGGGATCCTGATTTCGCTTCTGTGGAAAAGTTCGGTGATTTTTCCGTGTTCGGAATAACAGAGCATTCCGTCTTCACGAAGGAAAGAACCGTTTTGCACCGGGTTAAGGTGGCTGAACCAGCGGAGTTCTCCGCGGACAAGTTCCGCCATGCTTTTGGTGATCACGTTATCGGCGTTGAGAACAGCGACGGAAAAAGCGTTTTGGTGGCGGAGAACGTTGCGCTTTGCTTCGATATATTCCTCCATATCCTTGTGGACGTCAAGATGGTTCGGCGCAACGTTTGTTACAACCGCAACGTCCGGGGAAGTTCTCATGGAAATAAGCTGGAAGGAGGAAAGTTCAACAACCGCACAGTCTTCGTCTTTAATTTCTTCGATGATCGGAAGAAGCGCTCTTCCGATATTTCCGCCTTTGTGTACGGTTTTTCCTTCCGCGGCAAGAAATTCGGAGATAAGGGTGGTTGTGGTTGTTTTTCCGTCGGAACCGGTAACGGCATATTTTTTGCAAGGGCAGAGATCAAAGAAAACTTCCATCTCGCTTGTAACGGCTTTGCCTTCGTTTCGAAGTTCGCAAAGAACGGGGTTCCACCAGTTCATTCCGGGAGTTCTGAAAACGATATCCGCGTCAATATCGTCGAGATATCCTTCGCCGAGTTTAAGGACTGCGCCGGATTTTTCGAGTAATTCCGCCGTTTCGCCGAGTTTTTCCCGGTCGGTTTTGTCTCTTGCTTCGGTATAAATGCCTTTATCCGCAAATTTGCGGATAAGGTCAGTATGGGAAACACCGATACCGATAAAAGCGACCTTTTTATCCTTAATATTTTCAAAGAATTTTTCTGCGTTTGTCATAAATATCTGACCTCCGTTTTCATGGAGATTTGTTTTTAACTAAATAAATATTATACCACATTATATTATAAAATTAAACAGAAGAAAATATAATTTATCCTTGCAAAATTAATATTGAATGAATTAAAAAAATCATTGATTTTGTCGCTTTAATGTGCTAAAATATTAACCATGATTTTATAAAGAAGGAGGGTTTTCCGTGACAAAGGAAGAAAGAGAGGCAACTTTCGGTAATTTCAATATCCTTGAAACCGAAGTTGCAATCAAATTTATAAAAGACAGCTTTGAACGCGAACTTGCGGATGCCCTTAACCTGACCCGTGTTTCCGCGCCCCTTTTTGTTTTTCCGGAAACCGGTCTTAACGATAACTTAAGCGGCGTCGAACGCCCGGTTGAATTCGATATCCTCGATATTGGAAAAAGAAAGGTGCAGGTGGTACAGTCCCTTGCAAAATGGAAACGCCTTGCCCTTAAAAAATACGGCTTCACCATCGGAACCGGACTTTATACCGATATGAACGCAATCAGAAGGGATGAAACCCTTGATGATATCCATTCCATCTACGTTGACCAGTGGGACTGGGAAAAAGTCATAAATCCCGAAGAACGCAACCTCCATACCCTTAAAAATGCAGTAAAGGATATTTACGAAGCGCTTCGTGAAACCCAGTTCAAACTTTGCGGAAGATTCCCGGGTTTCCGTCCTTTTCTTCCGGAAGAAATAACTTTCGTTTCTTCCCAGGAACTGGAGGACATGTATCCGGAAAAGACACCGAAAGAAAGAGAAAACGCTGTTTCAGAAAAATTCGGTGCGGTTTTCCTTATGCAGATAGGCCTTCCGCTTAAAAGCGGAAAACCCCATGACGGAAGAGCGCCGGACTATGACGACTGGATGCTCAACGGCGATATTCTTGTCTGGAATCCGGTTCTGGAACGCGCTTTTGAAATTTCCTCAATGGGAATCCGCGTTGACGCAAAGGCTCTTGATGCCCAGCTTCAGATTTCCGGATGTGCGGAAAGAGCAAAACTCCCGTTCCACAAAGCTCTTCTGAACAACGAACTTCCGCAGACAATGGGCGGCGGTCTCGGACAATCCCGAATCTGCATGCTCCTTCTCGGAAAACGCCATATCGGCGAAGTCCAATCCTCTATCTGGTCGGAAGAAATGATTTCCGAATGCGAAGAAGAGGGAATACATATCCTTTAATTTAAAAAACACAAAACAGCGGAGCTTTTGCTCTGCTGTTTTTTTATTGACAGCCGAAAAAAAGAGGAATATAATAAAAACACCGTTAAAATAAAAACAAAGGAGAGATTTTTTTAATGAAAGCACTTGCGATCAAAGGCGTAAAACAGATCGAACTTATCGAAAAAGAAAAACCAACCGCTGACGAAAGATTTTCCGTAATCAAAGTAACCCATGCCGGTATCTGCGGTTCCGACCTTCATATGTTCTGGGGCGCAGGCTTTATTATGCGTCCGGATTATGTAATCGGCCATGAATTTGCCGGTGTT
>JAZTXW010000058.1:0-10306 GCA_045636625.1 Oscillospiraceae bacterium | reverse complement strand
TCCGGCGTATATGCTTCTCACGGTTATGAAAGAAGCCACAAAGACGGCGTTGAAAACACTTTGAAGCTTCTTGCAGCTTATTGTAAATAACAATTTTCAACAAAAAAACAGGGGAATTTCCCCTGTTTTTTTCAATTTTTTCTGTTGACATATTAACAAAATTATTTTATTATACTAACGAATTTATTCCGATATAAAATAATCGAAATCAGTTTTATATAATCCATATTAAAACGGAGGTAATTATTATGTGGCTGTTTTTTACCCTTGCAACAACGTTGCTTTGGGGTATTGCCGAGCTTTTTTATAAAAAAGGCTCACATGAAGACGCAAAATATGACCATCTGAGAGTTTGCGTTTTGGTCGGTGCGGTAATGGGAATTCATGCGGTATTCACCTTGCTCACTTCCGACGTTTCGTATGATCCGATGAACCTTATTGTTTATCTTCCCGTTTCTCTTTGCTATATTTTATCTATGGCATGTTCTTTCTTCGGAATAAGATTCATCGAAGAATCTCTTGCAGACCCGATTGAAAATACCGCAGGCGCAATGTGCTCACTTCTCTGCGTAATTTTTCTTGGTGAAACAATCGCACCCGAAGTCTGGTTTGCAATCGCTCTCACTGTAATCGGTATCATCGGCGTAAGCTATACCGAAAACAGTTCCGAAGTTAACAGAAAACAGCGTCTTGGCAAAAAACTTGCAATTATCGCTTTTGCAATGCCTTTCTGCTATGCAATTATCGATGCATTCGGAAGCTTCCTCGATATCTTCTTCCTTGAAATGGAGACAAGCCCTCTTGTTGGAATCAATGAAGAAAACATCGAACTTGTTGCAAACATTTCTTACGAACTCACTTTTGCAATCGTCGGAATAATCCTTTTCGCATTTATGAAATTTAAAGGCGTTAAATTTGAACTTCCGAAACAGAAAGACAAAGCAATCGCAGCAGTTTGCGAAACCGCAGGTCAGCTTACATATGTATATGCCATGAGCGGAAACGGCGCCATTGCCGCACCTATCCTTTCCTGCGTATGCGTTGTTTCCCTTATCCTTTCAAGAATTTTCCTCAAGGAAAAACTTACAAAGAAACAGTATATCTTCATTTCCATTATCATCGTCGGCATTCTTATGCTTGCGGTTATCGAAGGGGAATAAAATAATTATCTCAGATAAAAAAGACAGAGCAAAGGCTCTGTCTTTTTTTATCCGAATATGGTAATATAAAAACATCAACGCGACAGGAGAAACAATAAATGGAAGTAACAATAAACCATCTCGAATCCTATCTTGCAAATACATACGGCGGTTTTGCCGAAAAAAACGGCGTTTCGGTTACCGAACATAATCTTTTCATGAAGCTTGTTGAAGAAATGGGCGAAGTTGCAGAAGTTCTCAACAAGAAAACCGGAAGAAAAGCCGATAACGGAATCGATTTACAGGCAGAACTCGGAAAAGAACTTTGCGACGTTATCCATTATGCTGTTGCAATCGCCGCGGTAAACGGTCTTGATTTAAACGAAATTATAATTGAAAAAGACCGGGCCGCCGCAATTAAATATAACCACAAAATCAATCTTGAAAATTTTATTGCCGAATCGGAGAAACAGAATGTTTGATAAAATAACCGAACATATTTATATCCATTCCGCGGAACATTACACCGACAGACCAAATATCGGACTTATTGTCGGCCGGGAAAAGACTCTTCTTTTTGATGCCGGAAATTCCGCAAAGCATGTTGAAAAAATGAAAAGCGAACTTTTGGAACAAGGCCTTCCCTTTCCGGATTTTGTTTTGCTTTCCCATTGGCATTGGGACCATTCCTTCGGCGCAAAATTCTGGGAAGTCCCTGTAATCTCCTGCAAAAAGACCGATGAGCTGCTTCACAAAGTCTCAAAATGGAAATGGGACGATTCTTCGATGGAAAAACGCATTGAAACCGGAGAAGATATTGTTTTCTGTTCAGAAATGATAAAGCGCGAGTACCCTGACCGAAGCAAAATCGAAATTACTGCAGCCGATATCGTTTTTGAGGAAACGACCGCCATCGATCTTGGTGGAATTTCCTGCGAACTTATACATGCAAAAGGTCCGCATTCGGAAGATTCCGTAATCTGCTACGTCCCTTCGGAAAAGTTTCTTTTCCTCGGCGACGCAAACTGCAAGGATCTTTACGGAAAACCCTGGGATTTTGATATTGAGCACGAAGAAGATTTTCTTGAAAACGTCGCAAAAATCCCCTATGATAAAATACTTGTTGAAGATTTTCTTGCCCTTCTGAAAACGCTTGATTTCACCCATTGCATAAGCGGACATTCGGAAATTATGACGAAAGAAGAACTTATCGAATCACTTTCCAACTGAAAAAGAGGTGTTTTTATGAACAAAGAAGAAATAGGATACGCAATCGAACGCATCGAACATCTTGAAAGAATTTTTGACGAAGTCCAGACAGCTTTTAAATCCGATATCAATTTTTTGGATAACAAAAAAATGCAGGTAAAAGTTTCACTCCTTACGCAATATCTTGAAAGCGGCCAGTGGCTTCGCGATTTTGAACTTGACGAAAAAGGCGAACTTCCGACCGATTTAAAACGAGGAATCCTTTCCGAAGACGGGCTTTATAATCTGCTTTGCGATATTGAACAAAGCAAAAAGAGAAAATCCGGACTTTTTGAAAAAATAAAAAATTTTATCGGTTTATAATAAAAAAGCGTGTGCAATGCACACGCTTTTCTATTATACGTTATTTCTTCCTCAGTTCCCAGAAAGCAACCGCGCTTGCGGCGGCAACATTAAGAGAATCCACCCCGTTTGCCATCGGGATTTTAACGGTATAATCACAATCCGCAATAGTTTTTTCGCGAAGGCCTTCCCCTTCCGTTCCAAGAACTATTGCGAGTTTTTCCTCTTTTGCAAGGCGTTCGTCATCAATGCTCAAAGTATCGTCGCAAAGCGCCATTGCGGCGGTTTTAAAGCCAAGTCTTTTCAGTTCATCCTGCCAGTTTTCATCCGCAAAAGTCCAGGGAACCTGAAAAACCGTTCCCATGCTCACGCGGATCGCTCTGCGATAAAGCGGGTTGCTGCATCCTTCCGTAAGGAGCACAGCTTCAATTTTAAGTGCAGCTGCAGAACGGATTATTGCGCCGACGTTTGTGGGATTCATAACGTCTTCAAGCACCGCGATTCTTTGAGCACCCAAGCAGATTTCTTCCGTGCTCAAAAGCGGTTTTCTGCGCATTGCACAAAGAAGTCCCCTTGTAAGCGGAAAACCTGTGAGTTCTTTAAGAACATCAAATTCCGCCGCAAAAACCGGAATTTCGCCGATTCGTGCAAGAACTTCCTTTGCTTCGCCCTCGATATGCTTTTTCTCAACAAGAACCGAAACCGGTTCATAACCTGCATCAAGCGCCCTTTCAATTACTTTCGGACTTTCCGCAATAAACATTCCCTTTTCCGGAAATTCCCTGTTCAGAAGCTGAACCTCCGTCATTCTGGCATAAATATCAAGCTCCGGCGCGGAAAAATCGTTTATCTCAATGATATTCGGCATAAATATCTCCTTGAATTTGTACTGTATAAACATTATAATATTCTTAATTCAAAGTGTCAAACGCAAAGGAGGCTTCGCTATGAAACTTTTGTTCAAACAAAGATTTTTCAGCTGGTTTGACAGCTATGATATCTATGACGAAAACGGAAACACCGTTTATACCGTAAAAGGTCAGCTTTCCTGGGGACACTGCCTTAAAATTTATGATAATCTCGGAACCGAAATCGGAACCGTTCAGGAAAGAATCCTCACCTTTCTTCCTAAATTTGAAATCTATCTCGGAAACGATTACGTAGGATGCATAAGCAAGGAATTCAGCTTTTTTACCCCCAAATTTAATATTGATTTCAATGGCTGGCACGTTGACGGGGATTTTTTTGAATGGGATTACCGGATAATCGGTTCTCTCGGCGAAAAAATTGCAACCGTTTCAAAAGAACTTTTTAAATGGACCGATACATACGTTATCGATATAAACGACCCCAGAGATACCGTTTGCTCCCTTATGCTCGTTCTTGCGATAGATGCAGAAAAATGTTCCAGAAACTAAAAATAAAAAGCGGCCTGTGATTCACAGGTCGCTTTTTTCTATCCATTTTTTGGACCAATCAAACAGTGTTTCCGACATTTTATCAAAATCGACCGCTGCGCCTTTTTTCAAATTCAGAAAAGTTTCAACAATTGCTTTTTCTTCTTCAGAAACAACTTTCAGAATATCTTCCTGCCGTGTTAAATATTTTCCGGTTTCTTTAAAACAAATTGCCTGAACAACAAAAGATGCCGATTTATACAGTCCCCTGATGATTTCTTCGTCCTTTTCGTGTAGCATGTTATGCACACAGCCGTGGAAAATATTGCATGCACCGATTTTTATTGCCCTGTTGACCGCATTGACATCAAGATGCTCAATAAGTTCATCCAGACTTCCTTTTATCGGTTTCATATCGTAATAAAACTGAAAAAGGTCCGAAGGTTCCCAATTTAAAATCTCTTTTTTTCCGGAAATAAATCCGCAGATAAGTTCCCTGTGCGGCAAAGTATCAAGCATATCATTATAAGTATGGATATCCATAGAAGACATCTCATCAAGTATTACAACTATATCTATATCGCTTGTTTCGGTTGCTTCTCCGCGTCCGTAACTTCCCTGAAGTCCCACAAACCAGACTCTGTCTTTGAATTTTTCGTTGAGATTTTCCAAAAAAACACTGATCCAATTTTTGATATCCACCATTTCAGTCACCTATTCGAACTTTCTTTCCAGTTATTAAAAGGCACAGCGGACAAAACCGCTGTGCCTTTCGGTTTTACAAAGGCTTTTTTAAATGTTTACAACAAATTCTTTCATCCAATTGCAAAGTTTTTCACTTGCTCCGTTTGCAACACGAACAACCTCTTCGTGACTGTGCTTAACAGTTGCAATTCCGGTTGCCATATTGGTAATGCAGGAAACGCCGAAAACTTTCATTCCAAGATAGTTTCCGCAGATTGTTTCCGGAACAGTGCTCATTCCGACTGCGTCTGCTCCAAGAGCGGCAAACGCACGAATTTCCGCAGCAGATTCATAGCACGGACCGTTAAAAAGCGCATAAACCCCGCGTTTATAATCGATTCCAAGTTTTTCGGCAGCTTTTATTGCTTTGTCGAGAAGAATCGGCGAATAAGGTTCGGACATATCGGGGAATCTCGGTCCAAAACGATCGTCATTATCTCCGATAAGCGGATTAACTCTGATGAAATTTATGTAGTTATCGATAATCATAAGATTGCCGGGTTTAAAATCTCTGTTAACACCGCCTGCAGCATTTGTAACTATAAGATTTTCAATTCCAAGGAGCTTCATTACATAAAGCGGATAGCAAAGCTCGCGGGCGGTAAATCCTTCGTAATAATGGAATCTTCCCTGCATTGCGGCAATGAGTTTTCCGTCAATTTTTCCAACAACAAAGTTTCCCGCATGACCGGCAACAGAAGATTGAGGGAAATTTGGAATTTCTGCGTAAGGAATAACGCTTTTTTCTTCCATAAAGTCAACAAGACCTCCGAGACCGCTTCCGAGAATTACAGCAGTTTTCGGGATTTCTTCAATTTTTTCGCGGATAAAATCTGCAGATTCCTTAACTTTATCATAAAACATAAAATCACGCTCCTTCATTCATAAATATATAATAAGGTAATTGACGATTTTCGTCAATCATTTTTTCAGATTATTAATATTTACTGTAAATATTTGGTAAAACTATTGACAGTTTGGAAAAATATGGTATTATTTACTCATGGATATCCAATTATTTACATTTTAGTAAGAATATGGAATTTATTCCGCACATAAATTCCACTTCCCAGATAAAAACAGAGTGCGGAGAACAGGCGGAAAATATGGAAAATAAAATTAAAATTATCATTTCTGATGAAGACGGTGAATTTTGCGCTTCCTGTAAAACTCTACTTTCTGAAAACAGTTTTGAAATTCACTCTGCTTCACAAAATGGTCTTGAACTTCTTGAAAGTATAATTAAAATAAAGCCGGATGCCGTTCTTGCCGGAGCATTTATGCCGCAGATGGACCTTGCCGGAATTATTGAGCACGCAAAAGAAAAACTCGGCGAAAATATTCCTCTTTTTCTTGCAACTCTTCCTTATGATAACGGAATTCTTGAAAAAGAACTTGTTTCATGCGGAGTTTCTTATTGTTTCATAAAACCCTTGGACCCTTCGGTTCTTGCCGAAAGAATAAAAAGCCTTTGCATGAGCATAAACAAAAATACTTCCGGAAAAACTTCCTCAAATCTTGAAATCGTTATAACCGATATAATCCACCAGATTGGTGTTCCGGCACATATAAAAGGTTATCATTATCTTCGCGAAGCAATAATTATGGCGGTAAACGATATTGAAATAATGAATTCCGTCACAAAATGCCTTTATCCTTCCGTTGCCAAAAAACACGGTACAACTTCCTCCCGTGTAGAAAGAGCAATCCGACACGCAATCGAAGTTGCCTGGGACCGCGGAGACGTTGACGTGCTCAATTCCTATTTCGGTTACACCATCCATAGCAGCAAGGGCAAACCCACCAACAGCGAATTCATCGCCCTCATCGCTGACAAATTAAGGGTCAATATGAAAACGGCATAAAAAAAGAGCAGAACCAACCGGTTCTGCTCTTTTTTATCTGTAATGCTATTAAACTTTACACTCAACAAATGCTTTATTTATGCGGTTCAGCCGCCGAAGAAAAGATGTTCAATAAGAATTTTTGTACCAAGCACAATAAGGACCGCTCCGCCAAAAAATTCCGCTTTTGATTTATATTTGTCGCCAAAAACACTTCCGATTTTGATCCCTGCCGCGGAAAAAAGGAAGGTTGTAATTCCGATCAGTGTTACCGCAAGGATTATGTCGACCTTAAGGAAAGCAAATGTAATTCCAACAGCAAGAGCATCAATGCTCGTTGCGATTGCAAGAACAAGCATCGCCTTAAAACCAAACGATGCGTCCTGGTCAGATTCCTCTTCTCTTGATTCTTTTATCATATTGAATCCGATTATTCCAAGAAGAATAAACGCTACCCAATGGTCAATGCTCGTAATATACTGCTCAAAAGTTGAACCGAGCAAAAAACCGATAAGCGGCATCAATGCCTGGAATCCGCCAAACCAAAGTCCCGCTGTTATCATATGTTTCGGCTTTATTTTTCCAACGGAAAGTCCCTTGCATATTGATACCGCAAAGGCGTCCATCGAAAGACTTATTCCAATTAAAATAAGTTCAATTACCGACAAAGCAATCCCTCCAAAATAAAAAAAACAAAGACTTATCCGCAAAATGCGGATAAGTCTCATCATTTAAAGCAATGCCAGGATCAAAGATCCAGTCTGTTGACATAGCTGCGCATATTGCGCCGACTACTCCCTTATTCGGAAAATCATTATATCATTTTTAAATTAAAAGTCAATATTCATATTTCTTTTCCGGTTTCGGAATCATATATATTCTCATAAACCGCATAATAGAACGGAGGAATCCTTCTGTCAAGATGGAAGCAGCCGAAAAACCATTTACTGAATTTGCAATTAATCGAAACTTCGTTAAGAAAAGCATGAAGATTATTGAAGCAGTTGCTTTCCATTTCAAGAAATCCTCGAATTTTGAAACCTGCGTCATAAGTTACTATATAATCAACTTTTCTTTCCGCTTCATCAAGATTTTTGTGAGCATGCTCACATTCCTGTTCATCGGGAAGCCTTATGAAATCCGGGCATTCGCGGAAATCCATAACATCAAGTTCCTCATCATCTCCGCCGCCGAACGCAAAAATTTTTTTGCCTTCAATCTCAAAAATCTCTCCGCGCATAAGCTGATATATATTTTCTGAAATTTTTCTTGCCTTTCCTCCGCAAAAATCCACTTTGGGGAATTTTTCGAGCAGCTCAAAGTTTTCGTGAGCACCTTCAACAAAAAGGATCTGATATTTGCGTTTTGAAAGCCATTTTATGTTGCTTAATTCTTCCTTCGATTCGTTCCATACAAATCCGAAATCCCCGCAAATTATAAGGGTATCCCCTTTTTTAATTTTTTTTGCCGCGGCGGTTTTAAATCTTGAAATTTCTCCGTGTGTATCACCGGTAAAATAAATCATTTTTTCCTCCGGAATCAAATATTTTCAACCGGTTAAAAATTAACAAAAGATTAATTTTAATCAAAACCGGCATAAAATGAAAAATTACCTCTTTCATTATACACCATTTTTTGTTATAATATCAATATAATATGTTAAATTTTAGAATTCGACGGAATTTTTAATTTTTTTGTTATATCGGAGGAAATTATGAAAAAAGCAATATCTTTTATTCTTGCGGTTATAATGGCTGTTTCGTGCTGTGTTTCTGCTTTTGCAGCAACCAAATATCAGCCATCTTTTGATATAAACTGTGAATCCGTTTATCTTGCCGACGGTGACGGAAACGTTCTTTTTGAGCAGAATTCCGAACAGCGCATGTATCCCGCTGAGCTTGTTCAGATCATGACCGCAATCATCGTAATAGAAAATATCGACGCTGTCGGCGGTTGGGGCGCAGAAGCGGCTTATGAAATGAGCACGCAGAACTTCCTTTATGAAAACCGTCACGGAATTATTTCCACCGGTATGCTCGCTGGCTATGTCTTTACCGCTGATGAACTTTTTCACGCAATGGTAATCGCTTCCGGTTATGATGCAGCGATGACTCTTGCAAAACTCATCGCAGGCAGCCAGGATGCTTTTGTTGAACTTATGAATCAGAAAGCCAACGAAATCGGTGCGCGAAACACCAATTTCACCAACTGCCACGGCCTTCACGACACCGCAAACTACACCACCGCTTATGATATGTATCTTATTTCCAGATACGCCATGAGCCTTGACAAATTCAGAGAAACCGTCGCAAAAAAATCCTATACCTGTGAAGAAACCGATACCCACAAAAAGCTTATCTGGAACACCGACAACGGTCTTATCGCAAGCGGAAATATTCATTACTATTCCCCTGTTATCGGAATCAAATCCGGTTACAGTGCAGAAATCGGTCGAAACGTTTCTTCCTATGCTGAATACGAAGGTTTTTCCTATTATCAGGTAAATATGGGTGCTCCTTTTGAACTTGACGAAGGTTACAACCTTGCGCTTTATGACGCAAAGCAGCTTTACAACTGGGCTTTCACCGAGTTTGAAGTAAAAACCATTGTTGAGGCCGGTTCCCAGGTCGGTGAAGTTCCGCTTGAACTCGCATGGCAGAAAGATCATCTTCAGCTTATGATCGGAGAAACTTACCGCACTCTTCTTCCCATTGATATTGATATTGCATCCATAGAATATCAGTATGATCTTCCCGAATCCGTTGAAGCTCCTATCGAAAAGGGTGAAACTATCGGAAAGCTCAATTTCCTCCATGCCGGAGAAATTATCGGAAGCGTTAATCTTGTTTCTTCCGAAACCGTTGAACAGAGTGAACTTTTGAGCGGACTTAAAAACTTCTCAGATATGACCCGTTCCTTCTGGTTCAAATTTATCGTAATCATGCTCTTTATTCTTGTTGCGCTTTATATTGCTCTTATGATCGTAAGAAACTATAACAGAAAAAAATACGGCAACTTTAAAAAGAGAAGACGTCTTTAATATTTTTTAAAAAATATTAAAAAAACTATTGACAACATAAATTATATTGTATATAATATTAACGCTGTCCAAAGACAGCAGGTGCGTTTCTGCGCTTAAACGGCAAAAATTGCCGGCCTGCCGAGGATGAGTGTTTTAATGTGATTTATTACGCTCCTTCCACGGCTCGCGGAGGGAGCGTTTTTGTTTATACAAATTCGGCTCCCATCACAAAGCAGGAGGTGAATTTTTAAAATGGCCAGTGAAAAAATCTTGCAAGCGAAAAAAGAAGCTGTTGCAGAGCTCGTTGAAAAGCTTAAAGCTGCAAAATCCGGTGTTCTCGTAGACTATATCGGTATCAACGTTGCAGACGATACCAAACTTCGTCGCGAACTCCGTGAAGCAGGTGTTGAATACACCGTAATCAAAAACTCTATTCTTCGTTTCGCAGCTGAGGAAGCAGGTTACGGTGAACTCGATGCTTACCTTTCCGGAAGCACCGCTCTCGCAATCTCTAACGATGATCCGGTTGCTCCCGCAAAAATCCTTGGCAAATTTGCAGAAAAATCCAACGGTAAATTCTCCCTTAAAGCTGGTTTTATCGATGGCGAA
>JAZTXW010000057.1:0-2137 GCA_045636625.1 Oscillospiraceae bacterium | reverse complement strand
TTCATCAGGATCATTGTACCACTCAAGCATAGGCTCGAGGTGTTTTGCAAAATCGCTGGGGCTGAACTGTTCCGCTTCTTCTGCAAGTTTGATTACAGGAATCGTCTTGATCGGAAGCTTGGTGTTCTTGGAGAACGCTATTGTGGAACCGGAGAGTTCCATTGTTTGTGTACCTGCACCGATAACAGTCGCACGGATGGTTTCTGCCGGTTCAAGTACTTTATCCATAAACGGAGCAAATACTTCGTTGATGGCTCTTGCAAGAACGACACCAATGTCGTTGTAGGGGAAGTCATCCTTTCCTTCGTAAGGATGATAAATGAGGTTGCCGACGCCGCCGGAGAAGGTTACGTATTTGATCTCTTCGATATCGTGGAGCGGATGGTCGGTGGTCATGATTGCAAGGTCGTCCATATCAAAGGTTTTGAAACCAAGAGTGGTTGCAAGAACCTGTGCCATAAGGACGCATGCTTTATAGATTTCCTTATATTCGATTTTATTACCGACTTTAAGGTTGATGTTGTGTTTTGCGCAAAGTTTTCCGAGATGGTCGGAAATATAAAGGATTTTGCCGGTGGAATCAAGTTTGATAAGGCGTCCGCCGATATCAAAGCATCCGGTATCTACCGGGCGGTTTTCTTTGAATACCGCAATGTTGGAAGTGCCGCCGCCGATGTCGCAGTTAGCGGTTACGACGTGCTGTTTAAGGGACATTGCGGAAGTTCCTGCTCCGCGTCCTGCGATAACGCCTTCAAGGTCGTTACCTGCAGTTGCAACTACGAAGTCGCCTGCCATGCCGGACATGAAGTTAAGAACGGTTCTTGCGTTTTCTTTTCTTGCGGTTTCGCCGGTGATAATTACTGCACCGGTGTCAATATCTTCAGCTCTGAGCCCCGCAGCTGCATATTCGCCTACGATAATGCTATGTACCGCATCTTCATCGATGGTTCTTTCATCGATAAGAGGGGTGGTATAAATTTTACTTTCGTAAACTACCTCTTTATTGGTGATTTCGATTCTGGGAACCATATATTCACCGGAAGTGTTTTCGATAGTGAATCGGCTGAAAATTACCTGTGTTGTGGAAGTACCGATATCAATACCTGCGCTGAGTATCTTCTCTTTCATACTTCAATCTCCTTTGACTTTTCATTTTCTATCTGAAATGCTAAGCACAAATTGCCTTCAGTAATCAGTAAGGTCAAGATTTTCGATCAACTCGATAAGTTCCTGAATACCTTCGTGGTCGTAAGAACTGGTTCTTACTATTTTGCTGGCTCCGGACATTCTGAGGAAGTTTTCCGCAATTTCAATTTCCTCTTCGGTCTTGCCGTCAATTTTTGTTATAACGCCTATGGTGGGCTTTGCAAAAGTCATGCTGAACATCTGCGGAAGTCTTCCCATAGAGTTTCCGGCGTCATGCACAAGAACAACTATATCCGCATCACAAGCTGCAACTATGCATGCGCGCCAGAGTCCGCTTTGGTCTATGTATTCTCCGGGAGTATCGATCGCGTCATCGTGAACAATAATCTCCTGGGTTTTTTTGTATTCAATAACCTCGTTATGCATCGCCTGAAGGAGCGTGGTTTTGCCGACCCCGGAACGACCCATCAAAATGATTTTGCGAGGTTTCTTTGTTTCTGCCATCAGCTTCTGGTGATCTTGACCGTGGAATATTTCATATCCTCGAAACGGTCGATAACAGCGTTAAGAGCAGAATCGACTGCGCCAATCTCTCCGACGAAAACAACTGCGCCGGAAAAACGGTCAACGAATCCAAGTTTGATTCTTGCCGCTTTGGTACAGATGTCCGCAGCGATAATGGCACTTTCGGAGGGTGTGATCGTAATGATGCCGATAGCCTCGGTGAACTCATCGGTGAGTCCGAGTTTTTTGTAGATCATTCTGTCCGGTTTGGAAATTCTGTGGGCAAGAGTGACCTGCTTTCCGGGAACGTACTCCTGTATCGAGCGAGGCGGCAAAGAGTATTCATTGTTCTGAGACATGCTATACTTCCTCCTGTTCCAAAACTATAGAGGTTAACTTGAGGGCGCACCTATAGACGCACTTCAAGTCCTATACAGCTATATTATACAGATGTTCGACCGATTTGTAAAGCCTATTATATGAAAAA
>JAZTXW010000056.1:0-3278 GCA_045636625.1 Oscillospiraceae bacterium | reverse complement strand
CGTTTACTTTTTCGAAGAAATAGATGGACATACGAAGGTTAACGTCGCCTACGCCTTCGATGGTAAGACCTACGGAGTTTTCGCCCGGATCAAAAACGCCGTCTTTGCCGGTGCAGTCATCTTTGAATTTGAGGAGATAGTTTCCGTTTTCAAGTTCAAATACGTCTTTGGTTTTTCCGCTGTAAACAAGTTTGTTTTCCATGATTTTTTGCTCCTTAAAATATAAAATTTTTGATAAATTAAAATACAAATTTAAAAAGATGCGCTTATCGCTTTGTCTTTTTCAAGAACTTTTGCAGCATCGGAAGCGCGTTTTGCGTCAAGCTTTGCGGCAAGTTCCTTATCTTCAACAGCAAGGATCTGTGCACAAAGCAAAGCGGCATTGGCTCCTCCGTTGATCGCAACAGTGGCTACCGGGATACCGGTGGGCATCTGTACAGTTGAAAGAAGGGCGTCAATGCCGTCAAGGTTGGAAGATTTGCAGGGGATTCCTATTACAGGAAGGGTGGTGTTTGCAGCGATAGCGCCGGCAAGATGTGCAGCCATGCCTGCTGCGGCAATGATTGCGCCAAAGCCGTTTTTTCTTGCGTTGACTGCAAAATCGCGTGCTTCAACGGGGGTTCTGTGTGCAGAATAAACGTGCACCTCAAAAGGGATTTCAAGCGCTTTAAGAGTATCGGTTGCTTTGGTAACGATCGGAAGATCGCTGTCGCTTCCCATGATGATTCCTACTTTTTTCATAGTCAATCTCCTTTACAAAATAAAAATGGACACACTTGCTCCTTGCTTTACGAAAGAAGTAAATGTGCCCAGACGGTCGGCTGAAATAAAAAAGGGGAAGCCGTTCCCCAAATTCATTCTTTGCTCCACCGTGGTGCTCCACCTATGTCCGTCAGTTGCAAAGAATGTGTATTCACTTATACTATTAATTTAACATTAATAGAGAGGAATGTCAAGGACAAAAAAAGAGCGAAATCGACTTTTAATTTGGCTATTTGGTACATTTTGAAAGGCTTCCGCAAAAGGTAAAAAATCCTGCAGGATTTGTTTCATTTTTTGCCGCTTGAAACTTCGGTGAAGAGTGGTATAATTGTTTCATAGCCCCTTTGCTTAAAGGAAAATGACAGAAGGATCCCGATCCGGTCCGGCTATGAATTAAGTGAGGTGTCTTTTTATGAAATTTGATGTTGACGCAAAATTTATAATCGATTGTTTTGAAGATATCGTAAATACCCCAAGCCCTGTCGGTTATTATGTAAAAATGAATCCCCTTCTTGAGGAATATGCCGCAAAATTCGGTCAGAAAGTAACCTATGACAATAAAAGCACCGCGTATATCACCCTCGAAGGCGAAGATAATTCCAAAACCGTTCTTGTCGGCGCGCATCCCGATACCCTCGGAATGGTTGTCCGCACAATCGACGCAAACGGAATGATCCGTGTTCGTCAGCTTGGCGGAGTTAACTACAGCAGCTATGAGGGCGAAACCGTGACCATCCACACCCGCGACGGAAGAGAATACACCGGTCTTATGACCTGCCAGAGCCATTCCGTTCACGTTTTCGATGACGCAAGAACTCTTCCCCGTGACGAAAACACAATGATGGTTATTCTTGATGAAAAAATTTCCTCCAAAGAAGACGTAAAAGCTCTTGGAATCCGCCACGGCGATTTCATTTCCGTTGAACCCCGCTGTCAGGTAACCGAAAACGGATACATCAAATCCCGTTTCATTGATGACAAAGGCGCAATAGCCTGTGTTTTCGCAATGCTTAAATACCTTACCGAAAACAATCTTAAACCCAAATACAGAACCATCCTCGCTTTCCCTTATTCCGAAGAAATCGGAATGGGCGGCACCTATGTTCCTCCGGAAGTTTCCGAATACGTCGCAATTGACATCGGACTTATCGGTCCGGGTTATGACGGCAACGAGTACGCTGTTTCCATCTGCGGAAAAGACGCCGCCGCTCCCTATGACTTTGAACTTACCAACCGCCTTATCGGTTATGCCGAAAAAGCCGGCTGCGATTACGAAGTCGATATTTATTACCATTATGGAACCGACGCAACCGCCGCTGTAAGAGCGGGAAACAACCTTCGCGCAGCGACTTTCGGAATGGCGGTCTGGTGCAGCCACGGAATGGAAAGAACCCACATTTCCGGACTTCTCAATACAACAAATCTCCTTCTCGGATACGTTCTTGACATCTGATAAAACAGCCAAAATCCCCGTGCTCAAAACATGAGCACGGGGATTTTTGTTTGAGCACGGCCGTGCTTTTCTTACTCATTGGAAGATCTGCGCCTGTAAAAAACGCGATAAAAAAGCCCTTGCTTTGAATAAGCAAGGGCTTTTGATTTTTATAACGATTATTTTTTCTGGCCGTATTCTTTAACGGTTACGTTTACCATATAATCGACTTTGTCCTGGGGAATGGGTTTCGGGGTGCCGATGGATCTTGCCATATAATAAATCTGTGCGGACATTTCAAGGATGGTGCATACTTTGAAAGCGGTTTCCATATCCTTGCCGACAGAAACGGCGCCGTGGTTTCCGATAAGGCAGGCTGCGTCGTTTCCGATGGTTTTGATCACGTTTTCAGCCATTTCAAGGGAACCGGGAAGAGCATATTCGGTTACGCGAACGGGGTTTGCGCCAAGAGCCTGAGCTGCTTCGTCGATTACAGGCGGGATCTCTTCATGAAGAAGAGCAAAAATCTGGGAATAGATGGGGTGAGTATGAATAACAGCGTTTACGTCGGGACGGTTTTTCATAATGCCGAGATGCATCATATATTCGATAGTGGGTCTGCGCTCGCCCTCGATGCGGTTTGCGTCAAGATCCATTACAACAATATCGTCTTCGGTAAGGGTGTCATAAGGCATACCGGAAGGGGTGAGATAAACATATCCGGTTTCCGGATCGCGGACACTGATGTTGCCCCAGGTGCCGACGGTAAAACCGGAATGGAGCATTCTTTTTCCTGCCTCAATAAGAAAAGCTTTATAGTTCATTAAAAAGTCCTCCGAAAAAATATTTTTCCAATTTTATTATACAATATTGAGCGAATCTTTGCAAAGCGAAAAACAGGCTTTTTCTGAAAATTTGCAAAAAAATAACTCCGCATGGAACCTTTTCCAAGCGAAGTTCATCTATATAAAAGCTCCATTATAGCAAAAAGCCGCTTGATGTAGCGGCTTGATGGAGCTGATAATCAGATTCGAACTGATGACCTCTTCCTTACCAAGGAAGTGCTCTGCCTACTGAGCTACAT
>JAZTXW010000055.1:0-2894 GCA_045636625.1 Oscillospiraceae bacterium | reverse complement strand
CGTTCCCGAAGTTGTTAAACCGAAGCGTAAGCCGAAGGCAAGCAGCGGCGTAATAGTTGAAGGACTTGAAGGCTGCCTTGTAAAATTCGGACATTGCTGCAACCCTCTTCCCGGCGATGACATAATCGGATATATCACCCGCGGAAGCGGCGTTACGATCCACACCTGCAACTGCAAAACCGCGGTGAACGGAATTGTTGACAAAGAACAGGAAGGAAGATGGGTTTCCGCAAGCTGGAGCGACAACATCAAGGATACTTATAAGACCAACGTTCTTGTTCACGGAATCGACAGAAGCGGTTTTGTTGCGGACGTTTCCGTAACCGTTGCGAACCTTCATGTTCCGATGCACACCCTTCTTGCAAGAGAACTTCCCGACCACCAGGCGGAAGTTCGCCTTACTATCGAACCCCAGGGCGTTGAACAGCTTCGCGGAACAATAGAGGCTCTTAAACGAATCCGCGGTGTTGACAGCGTAGTGCGTTTGTGATGAAAGGAATTTTTGTGATATGAAAGCTGTTTTGCAAAGAGTTCTTTCCGCTTCTGTTGAATGCGAAGGAAAAATCGTTTCCGAAATTGAAAAAGGGTTTATGGTGCTTCTCGGAGTCACAAAAACAGATACGAACGAGGAAGCGGACACCCTTGCTTCAAAAATTGCGGGACTTCGGATTTTTGAAGACGAAAACGGAAAAATGAATCTTTCCATTGTCGAAGTGGGCGGAAAAGTTATTGTTGTTTCAAACTTCACCCTCTGCGCGGATTGCAAGCACGGAAGAAGGCCTTCGTTCATCAATGCTCAAAGACCTGTTCAGGCCAACGAGCTTTATGAATATTTTATAAAAAGACTTAAATTTTACGGTGTTCCGGAAGTCGGAACCGGAGTTTTCGGCGGAGATATGCAGGTGCATATTCAGAACGACGGACCGGTTACCCTTATTCTTGACACCGATGAATGGAAATAATTTTTTGGGAGGAAACACAATGGAAATTCATGAACTTGTAGTAGGACCCCTTAAAACAAATTGCTATATCGTAACTTCCGATATGAACCACGCGGTCATCATCGACCCGGGTTTTGATGCGGAAAAAATTGCAGCAAAAATAAAGGAACTTGGAGCAAAACCTAAGTTTATGCTTCTTACCCATGGACATTTTGACCACATAGGCGCTGTTAATGCTCTTAAAAAGACTTTCCCGGAAATGAAATCCGTAATTCTTGCTGAAGACGAGGATATCTGTCTTGATCCGAGCCTTATCAATGCTGAAATCGGCGTTGTTACAAAGCCGGATATGCTTTTTGCTGACGGAGATATTGTAAAACTCGATGATCTTGACTTCAAATTCATGGCAACCCCCGGTCACACAAAAGGATGCGCATGCATTATCTGCGGAAGAAACATCTTTACCGGCGATACTCTTTTTGCCCGCGGTTACGGAAGAACCGACCTTTACGGCGGTTCCCTTCGCGATATGAAGATTTCTCTTAAAAAAATAGGTTCTCTTGAGGGCGATTATGAAATTTATCCGGCACACGGTTCCGGAACGACCCTTGACCTTGAACGTTATGCAAACCCCTATCTCAGAAAAGCATTGGGTCTTGGAATCTGATGGTACTTGTAATCGATTCTCACCCTTACCGTTATGAAGCAGAAGCTCTCTGCCGCATGTTCTTACGCGGCAGGGAGCTTAAAATATTTGAAGGAGCGGATATTCCGGAGGATGATTTTATCTATACAGGGGTTTTCGGAGATGAAATCCGTGTTCGGGTAAAAATGGACGGAAAAGATCTTTCCGCAAAGGCGGAAATTTCCGAAGGAAAAGCCGCAAAACTGGAATATCTGCTTTATGAAATCCTTTCGGAAATCACCGGATTAAGACCGAAATGGGGAACGCTTACCGGAATACGCCCGGTAAAGCTTGCTCTTTCGATGATTGACGGAGGGATTTCCGCAGAGGAAGTGCGGAAAAAGTTCAGAGAGGAACGGCTTGTTTCGGAAGAAAAGCTGGATCTGCTTTTGAGCACCGCGGAACACGAAAGAAAAATAAGAGCTCTTTCAAAACCGGAATCCGTGAGCATGTATATTTCTATCCCCTTCTGCCCGAGCAGGTGTTCCTATTGCTCGTTCACTTCACACGCTATCGAAAAGGCGGCAAAACTTATTCCGCAGTATGTGGATCTGCTTTGCGAGGAACTTCGGGATACTGCTGTGCTCATGGATGAACTGGGACTCCATCTTGAAACGGTTTACATGGGCGGAGGAACACCGACAGTGCTTAATCCGGAACAGATGGACAGGGTCTTGAGCACTGCGAGAAATTCTTTTGATTTCGGCGGGGTACGCGAACTTACGGTTGAAGCGGGAAGACCCGACACGATAACCCCGGAAAAGCTTGAGGTTATGAAGAAAAACGGGGTTGACAGGATCAGCATTAACCCGCAGACCATGGATGACGGCGTTCTTGAACTTATCGGAAGAAAACACACAGCGAAAGACGTTGTTGATGCTTTTTATATGGCAAGAAGCTTTGGATTCGACAACATAAATATGGATCTGATTTCCGGACTTCCGGGCGATGATTCCGAAAAGTTCCGCAGAACGATAGATTCCGTGCTCGAACTTGACCCGGAAAACATAACCTTACATACCCTTACGGTAAAACGCAGCGCAAATCTTGCGGGTGATGCTCAGAACATGCTCGGCAAAACCGTTGATGAAATGAACGAGCATGCGTTCAGATGCTTTAAGGAAGCGGGATATCACCCTTACTACCTTTACCGGCAGAAGGGTACTGTTGAGGCGCTTGAAAACACCGGCTTCACCAAGCCGGGAAAAGAGGGGATCTACAACATTTTCATAATGGACGAAACCCACACGATTCTTGCAACCGGCGCC
>JAZTXW010000054.1:0-18263 GCA_045636625.1 Oscillospiraceae bacterium | reverse complement strand
TTGGTAGAGCAGCTGATTTGTAATCAGCAGGTCGGGGGTTCGAGTCCGTCCACCAGCTCCACTATCGACAAACTGAATATTTATATGGGAGTGTACCCAAGCGGCCAAAGGGGGCAGACTGTAAATCTGTTGTCAGTGACTACGGTGGTTCGAACCCACCCGCTCCCACCAACAAAAAGCTCATTCTTCGGAATGAGCTTTTTTGTCGTTTAAATTTATTTTATGTTGTGATATAATAAGTTTTATAAAATTTTAAAGAAAGATATGGCTTAAATGAAAAAAACGATCATTTTATTGTTGCTGGTTCTGGCTTTTGCTTCATGCGGTTCGGAAAATGTTCCGGAACTTTCGGATATTTCCGAAAGTTCATCCTCATCGGAAGAAAAAATTCCCGAAGAAATTGTTCCGGAGCAGGAAGAAATTGTTCCGGAAAAAACTGTTTCCGAGGCGATGAAAACAGTAAATGCACTTACTGTTGAAGAAAAAGTCGGACAGCTTTTTCTTGCAAGATGTCCGGATATCTGTGCGGTGGAAGATGTTTATGAGTATCATCTTGGCGGATATATTTTATTTGCAAGAGATTTCAAGACGTTTACTCCGGAAGAAGTGGTAAATAACATAAAAAGCTATCAGAGTGCGGCAAAAATTCCAATGCTGATAGCTGTTGACGAAGAAGGCGGAACTGTTTGCCGGGTAAGCAGCTACAGCCAGTTCAGAACAAATCCTTTTCCGTCGCCAAGATATCTTTACAATAAAGGCGGAATGGAACTTGTAGCCGAAAAAGAACATGAGAAATGCGGCCTTTTGTCGTCGCTTGGAATAAACGTAAACATGGCGCCGGTTTGTGATATAACAACGGATAAAAACGCTTTTATGTATTATCGTTCTCTTGGGGAGACCCCGGAGATAACGGGTGATTTTGTTGTTACCGCAACAAAAATTGCGGCAGAATACGGAATAGGCGCAGTGCTTAAACATTTTCCCGGTTACGGAAACAACAGCGATACGCATACCGGAATTGCGGTTGATGACAGAACGCTTGAAGAACTTGAGAAAACCGATCTTGTTCCGTTCAGAATGGGAATTGAAAACGGATGCGGCGCAATTCTTGTGAGCCATACTTTTGTCAATTGCCTTGATAGGGAATATCCTGCGTCACTTTCGGTTTCTGTCCATGAATATCTGAGGAACGAAATGGGCTTTGACGGAGTTATTGTGACGGATGACCTTGTAATGGAAGCAATAACGGATTTATACGGTGCGGAAGAAGCGGCTGTTCTTGCAATCCTTGCAGGAAATGATATCCTTTGCAGCAGTGAATATAAAATTCAGTATCCGGCGGTGCTGGATGCTGTATATTCGGGAAGGATTCCGATGGAAATTCTTGATTCCGCAGTGGAAAGAGTTATTGAATGGAAAATGAAAATCGGTATTATTTAAAAATGAAAGGCGGCGATTTTTTGAAAACTGCATATTTTGCCGGCGGATGCTTCTGGTGCATAACGCCGACTTTTAAGGAAACTGAAGGCGTTATCGACGTTACAAGCGGATATTGCGGCGGCGATGAAGCCGACCCGACTTATAAGGAAGTTAAAAGCCAGAAAACCGGTCACCGCGAAACGATAAAAATTGATTACGACAGCGAAAAGGTTTCCTTTGCGGAGCTTTTTGAAACTTTCATCGGCGGAGTTGATCCTTTCGACGGCGAAGGTCAGTTTATCGACAGAGGTTATTCCTACACGCTCGCTGTTTATTATAATGATATTATAGAGAAAGAAACCGCAGGAAAAATGATTGCGGAGCTTGAAGAATCTTCCGGGAAAAAGGTATGGATAAGTCTTGAACCTTTCAAAGCGTTTTATACCGCAGAGGAAGAACACCAGGATTATTACATAAAACACCCGGAAGAATTTGAAAAGGAACTTATCGAATCCGGAAGAAAAAAAGCATAAAAAACGCCTGCTTTTGCAGGCTTTTTTATTTGATACTGGAAAAGCGCTTTTTATTGTGCTATACTCAAATTATTCCAAAGAAAAGGAGAACAGCAAAATGACCGAAGAACTTACTGTAAAACTTGAAAAACTTGCGGAGCTTCAGAAACAGCTTTATGCATTCAGATACGCAACTTCTTCCATCTATCTCGACAGCGCAACCGTTGCACCGAAGGATACCGAAGAGGGAAGAAGCGAGGCTCTCGGAATTCTTACCGGATATATGTACGATCTTTCCACCAAAGCGGAAACCATCGAACTTCTCGAATATCTCAAGGAGCATAAGGATGAACTCACTCCCCATCAGGCAAGAGAAGTTGAACTTCTCCTCCGCGACAACGAATTTATGAAAACCATTCCCGTTGAGGAATATATAGGATATCAGAAAGTTCTCAGCAAAGCCGAATATGTCTGGCATAAAGCAAAACTTGAAAGCGATTATGAATCCTTTAAACCCTATCTTAAAGAGGTTTTTGATTACAATATCCGTTTTGCGAAATATTACAAACCGGACGAAGAACCTTATAACACCCAGCTCAATATGTATGAACGCGGACTCACCATGGAAAAATGCGATGCTTTCTTTGCAACTCTCCGCGAGCATATCGTTCCGCTTATCAAAAAAATCGTTGCAACCGGAAAGAACGAAACTCTTCCCGTAAAAACCGGTTTTTCCATTGATAAACAGAAAGAATTCACCAGATACATCATGGATTTCATGAGCATTGATCCCAACCATTGTGTTTGCGGCGAAACCGAGCACCCCTTCACCCTTGAATTCACCAAAGATGACGTCCGCATCACCACCCATTATTACGAGGACAGCTTTGAATCCTCCATGTATTCCGTAATTCATGAAGGCGGTCATGCTCTTTATGAACTGGGCGGCGCTGACGAGCATAAATATACTGTCGTAGCCGGCGGCGTTTCCATGGGTATCCACGAAAGCCAGTCCAGATTCTTCGAGAACCTCATCGGCAGAAGCGAGGCATTCATTACCGCAATTCTTCCGAAAGTAAAAGAACTTTTTCCGGAACAGTACGGCGATATTGACGCAAGAACCGCTTATGAAATGATCAATAAATCCGAACCTTCCCTCATCAGAATTGAAGCCGACGAACTTACCTACTGCCTCCACGTAATGGTTCGCTATGAAGTTGAAAAGAAGATGTTCAAAGGCGAGATCACCGTTGACGATATTCCGGCTGAATGGAACAGACTTTATAAAGAATATCTCGGCGTTGACGTTCCGGACGATGCTCACGGATGCCTTCAGGACAGCCATTGGTCCGGCGGCAACGTTGGTTATTTTCCGTCTTATGCACTCGGAAGCGCTTACGGCGCACAGATGCTCGCGAAAATGCGCGAGGATCTTGACGTTGAAGCGGTCATCGCTTCCGGCAGCCTTAAACCCATCGCGGATTGGCTCAAAGAGAAAATCCATCAGCACGCAAGCATGTATGACCCCAACGAACTTTTCGAAATGGTCTGCGGCGCACCCTTCGACCCGACCTATTACGTCGAATATCTTGAAAAGAAATTCAGCGATATTTACGGGGTATAATTACGATAAAAGAGCCCCTCAAGAGAGGGGCTTTTTTATGTTGACAACGAAATAACAATATTGATATAATTAATTTTGCAAGATACTGATTTTAATATTGAGGCAGTGAGATAAAAAATGTGGATAAATGAAAGCGGATTTTTAGCGTTTGCAAATCCTTTTTATGAAGGGCTGTTTATCAATTTTTGCGTATTTATTCTATCATACATAGCTGCAAAGGTAAGCAGGGAACGTTATGTGTATTTGATTTTTGAAGAATCAAGACTTTGTTCAAAAGAAAGAATGACAGTAGAAGCAAGTTTTTTTCAAGAATTAACTCTTTTCTATCTTTGGAAATATGCTAAAACAAAAAAAGCCAAAAAATGTTTATTTGATTACTGGCTTTTTTGGATTGCGTTCTTGGTTTTATCAATAGGTTTTTTCTTTTATGCCTACGAGGTTATAAGCAGAAACGAAATCACATATTTTTTTTGGGGATATTGTTTTATTGGTCTTTATCTTCTTTTTCAAGGCGATTTAATATCATCAAATAAATTGCGATAACTTTTAATTTTCGTTTCTACAAAAACAACTCCATGAATTTTATTATTCAACATAACAGTTGTTTTTACTTTAAAAGCCCCTCAAATGAGGGGCTTATTTCTTTTCCTTCTTTCGCCAAAAAGCAAGCAGGAGCTGTCATCGTTTTGATGACAGTTCCTTTTTTAATTTTGTTGTATTCCGATTTTTCTATCTATCTTCCGTATTTCTTCCAGTCAAGAGCCTGACCGCATCGGTCGCAATATGCCTGATATTCCCGTTCCAGCGTTATTCTGCATCTTGGACGGATGGATTTTTATGTTCACAAATATATTTAAATGATTACATGATAAAAGCCCCTCTTTCGAGGGGCTGTTTTTTGCGTGCTCAAATTTGAGCACGGTGCTCATTTGGTCTGTTCGCCGTAATATTTTGCGATGAGTTTGATCATTTCAACCGCTTTGTCCATCTGCTCAATGCTTGCAAACTCAAATTTGCCGTGGAAGTTGTAGCCGCCGGTTCCAAGGTTCGGGCAGGGAAGACCCATGAAGGAAAGAACGCAGCCGTCGGTGCCGCCGCGGACAGGATTGGTAACAGGCTCTGCGCCAAGTTCACGAATTGCTTTCTGGGCGGTTTCGATAAGGTGCCAATGGTCCTTGATGATAACGTCCATGTTTTTGTAATCGTAACCGGTTTCGGCAACAGCGGTGCCTTCGCCGTAGCGGCGGGTGATTTCATCGGCGGGGCGTTTGATATATTCAACGCGGTAGGTGAGTTTTGCGGCATCGTGGTCACGGATGATGTAATAAAGGTCTGCGTTGTCGCAGGTGCCTTTCATTCCGGTGAGATGATAGAAGCCGTCGTAACCGGAGGTGTGGCAGGGTCTTTCAACTTCCGGAAGAAGGAAATCGAATTCCATTGCAACAAGGGCTGCGTTGACCATTTTGTCTTTTGCGCTGCCGGGATGAACGGAAATTCCGTTGAAAGCGATATGTGCGTGTGCGGCGTTGAAAGTTTCGCATTCAACTTCGCCGAAAGCGCCGCCGTCGAGGGTGTAAGCATAATCTGCGCCGAAACGTTCGAGGTCGAATCTGTTTGCGCCTCTGCCGATTTCTTCATCGGGGGTGAAACCAATCATGATTTTGCCGTGTTTGAGTTCGGGGTTTGCAAGAATTTCTTCCGCTGCGGTAAGGATTTCAGCAATTCCGTTTTTGTCGTCAGCACCGAGAAGGGTGGTACCGTCGGTTACGATAAGATGCTGGCCTTTGCATTCTTCCATTTCGGGGAATTCCTTGCAGGAAAGATAGATCTGTTCTTCTTCATTAAGGAGAACGTCGCCGCCGTTATATTCGACGATCTGCGGTTTGATGTTGGTGAAGGGAACTTCGCGTACAACGTCCATGTGTGCGATGAAGCCGATTACGGGTGCGTTTTCACAGCCTTCGGAAGCGGGGATTTCGCCATAGACATATCCGTTGTCGTCGATGTTGACGTTGCTGATGCCGAGTTCTTTCATTTCGTCAACAAGAGCCATTCCGAGTATGGTCTGTTCGGAAGTGCTGGGGCAGGTTTCGCTTTCTTCATCAGAAGCGGTGGGGTACTGAACGTACTTGAGAAGTCTTTCGTATGCTTTCATTTTATACCTCCAAAATATGTGCTCACAAAATGAACTTAATACATTAAATTATAACAAAACGCACAATATTATGCAATGGTAATATTCCATTAAACCTTTGTTGAAAATTAATAAAAATAGCCCCCGGATGTTCAACAAAATAGCGATATTTGCAAAAATCCATTTACAAAAAGTGTAAAAAAAGTTATAATGTGGTCAGTGCAAAAGATCACAAATGTGCACTAATTCTAATTCAGAGAGAAGGAATAAAATGCGTACCACTCTTAAACTGATTGCAATTCTTGCTTGCCTCGCACTTGTTCTCGCAGGCTGTGGCGCCGGCGGTGAAACAGAGGCTGTTGACCTCAACTCTTACACCCTTGATGAAATTATTGCAAAAGCACAGGAAGAAGGCGATGTCCAGTCCGTAGGTATGCCTGATTATTGGGCAAACTGGGGACTTTCCTGGGAAGGACTTCTTGCTGATTACGGCATTACCCATACCGACGCTGATATGAGTTCTGCTGAAGAGCTTACAACTTTTGCAAATGACAGCACCAAAGACATCGGCGACGTTGGTCTCGCATTTACCCAGCAGGCTATCGACGAAGGTCTTGTTCAGTCCTACAAAACCAGCTACTGGGATTCTGTACCGGATTGGGCAAAAGATCCTGAAGGCCGTTGGATGATCGCTTATACCGGCGCAACCACCTTCATTTACAACAATGATATCTGCGATGAACCCATGCCTACTTCCTGGGCAGACGTTCGTGAAGGCACTTACAAACTTACCATCGGCGACGTAGTCGGCGGTGCAACCGGCCAGGGCGTTGTAGTTGCAACTGCATACGCATTCGGCGGCGACCTTGATAACCTTGAACCCGCTTTCGAATTCTGGACCGAAATGGCTGAAGCAGGCCGTATCGACGCAGGCGACATTCTTCCCGCAAGAATCCAGGCCGGCGAAGTTGAATGCGGTGTAACCTGGTCCTACAATGCTCCCGGATACAGAGACGGCGCAGCAAACTATGACATCACCATCGGAATTCCCTCCGACGGCGCAATCCTTGTAGGTTATGCTTCCATCATCAATAAAACTTCCGATACTCCTTTTGCAGCAGCTCTCGCAAGAGAATACATCTTCTCTGATGCAGGCCAGATCAACCTTGCAAAAGCAGGCGCAATCCCCACCAGAACTGACGTTGTAATTCCTGAAGCAGACCAGATTTTTGCTCCTGAAACTTATGCAAACGCAGTTGGTATTTCCGATCCTGCAGCATATGCAGCAGCTTGCGAAGAAATTTCCATTTGGTGGAACGAAAACATTATCCCGCTTCTTAACAGCTGATAATAATTGTCTTAAATCTGATTTTACTCCATGAGTAATAAGAATGGGGCGTACTTTTGAAAGCACGCCCCATTTTTTGAGTGAGGTGTGATCCTATGAAGAATGCTTCCGGCGGCAAAAAAATGACAAGCAGATATACATATCTTCTTGTTCTTCTTCCGTTTTTTATTGTTGTCGTACTTTTCGAGCTTTTGCCGCTTTTTATGCTCATAATCGACAGTTTCGGTTCCGATGCAGATAAAACAGTTGTTTTTACGCTTGAGAACTATAAAAAAATATTTACAACCTTAAGTTATAAAACCGCTATAAAAAACAGCCTTATAATAACAACTTTTTCCACTATAGCCGGAATTGTTATTGCATTCCTCGGTGCACAGGCAGCTCATAATTCCCGCGGAAAATTCAGAAACGCATTTATGACTGTTCTTAACATGACATCTAACTTTGCAGGTGTTCCGCTTGCTTTTGCATATATGATCATTATCGGTAACTCCGGTGTTCTCAAACAAATTGCAAATGTTTACGGAATCGAATTCATCCAGAATTTTGATCTCTATTCAAGCAGCGGTATTATTCTTATGTATATTTATTTCCAGATTCCGCTTTCCACGCTTCTTCTTATTCCGGCATTCAACGGAATAAGAAAGGAATGGCAGGAGGCAAATATGCTTCTTGGCGGACGCAGCAGCACTTTCTGGTTCAGGGTCGGTATTCCGGTTCTTCTTCCAAGCCTTTTCGGAACCATAAGTGTTCTTTTTGCAAATGCCCTTTGCGCATACGCAACCGCTTATGCACTTCTTATGAATAACTTCTCTCTCTTGCCGGTAAATATTTCGGCAGCATTTACGGGAGATATCAGAAGCCAGCCGGCACTTGGTGCGGCACTTTCCGTTGTGATGATGCTTCTTCTTTGCGCAGTAATTCTTATCGATAACTATATCGTCAAAAAGACAACCCAGTGGAAGGTGAGGTGAGCGATATGAATAAACGTTCCAAAGTATATGCCAATATCGTGATGACTTGCGTTATCATATGGCTCCTTATTCCTCTTATTGCGACTGTTATATATTCGCTTTTTAAAGATTGGACCGGAATAGTTCCCACTGGATTTACATTAGAAAATTATGCGACTATTTTTGCAAATCAGGGTTTCCTTACGGCAATTTATCAAACCGTTCTTCTCTGTATTGTTCCAATAGTTATTACAATAATTCTTGTTTTACTTGCACTTTTTGTTGTTACGATTTATTTCCCGAATCTTGATAAATATCTTCAGATTTTATGCATGATTCCTTATACTATCCAGGGCGTTATCCTTTCTGTATCTATCCTTTCCCTTTACGGAAAAAGCGGAACCATCCTTGGTGAACGAATGGTAATGCTTATCGGAGCATATTGCATAATCATTCTTCCGCATATCTATCAGGGAATCAGAAACAGTATGCACGCAGTAAACATGCCGATGCTTCTTGAGGCGGCAGAGATGCTTGGAGCAAGCAAACTTTATGCTTTCTTCAGAGTTATTGTTCCGAACATTATAACCGGTATCACAGTATCTTCTCTTCTTGCGGTCGGTATCCTTTTCGGAGACTATGTAATTATCAGAAACCTTTCCGGAAGCGGCACCACCAACGTTCAGATTTTCCTTTATCAGTCCATGAAACATTCGAGCGCGGAAGCTTCTGCGGTTTTTGTTGTAATCATGCTTATGACTTTTGCAATAACCGCTCTTGTTCTTTTCTTCCAAAGCCGCCAGAAACTCGAAAAAATCCAAAAAGAAGGGAGATAAGTTATAATGGCTTATATTCGTTTTGAAAATTTAAACAAATCTTTCGGAGATAACCACGTTCTTAAGGATATCAATCTTGATGTTGAAAAAGGCGAACTTGTAACCCTTCTTGGTCCTTCCGGATGCGGTAAATCAACTCTTCTCCGCTGCCTTTCCGGTCTTGAAAAGGTAACAAGCGGTAAAATTTATCTTGACGGTGTTGATATCACCGACGTTGATCCTCGCGACAGGGGAATAGGAATGGTTTTCCAGCAGTATTCTCTTTTCCCTAATATGAGTGTTAAAGATAACGTTGCTTTCGGCCTTAAGATGAAAAAAGTTCCGAAGGACGAAATAGATAAAAAAGTTAAAGAGATGCTCGAGATCGTAGGTCTTTCCGATAAAATTGACCAGTTCCCGATGCAGCTTTCCGGCGGTCAGCAGCAGCGTGTTGCTCTTGCAAGAGCAATTGTTACCGAGCCGAAAGTTCTTCTTCTTGATGAACCGCTTTCTGCAATTGACGCACTTCTCCGCCATAACCTTCAGATCGAAATCAGAAGAATCCAGAAGGAACTTAACATTACCACTATTTTTGTAACCCATGACCAGGATGAAGCAATGGTAATGTCCGATACCATCCATCTTTTCAATGCCGGACATATTGAACAGTCCGGAAGCCCGGTCGATCTTTATGTAACGCCCAAAACAAAATTCACCGCATCCTTTATCGGAAACTACAATCTGCTTTCTGCGGAAAAATTCGGAAAAGCCTGCGGGGAAGAAGTATGCTGCGATGACGTTGCCATCAGACCGGAAATTGTTCGCCTTTCAAAAGAACCTGTTGATTCCGATACCTGCTATCAGATTAAAGGAAAAATCACCAGCTTCATTTCTCACGGCAACGTAATTCGTTTCCGTGTTGAAAACGAGGATATCTGGCTCAACTCTGATATCGTATTCGAAAGAGAACTGGCCTTTGTTGAAGGCGACGAAGTTTATGCATCCGTTGAAAAAGACCTTGTAATCAAGCTTTAATGGAATTATAATGTATTCGAAGCACTACCGGGAAGCGTTTTGCTTCCCGGTATGTTTAATTTTAAAATAATATTTTTTTGGAGGCAGTTATGACTAAAATATATGCTCATCGTGGTTTTTCCGAAAAATATCCTGAAAATACAATGCTCGCTTTCAGAAAAGCAGCAGAACTCGGTGTTGAAGGTCTTGAAATTGACGTACATCTTACCAAAGACGGTGAACTTGTTGTAATGCATGATGAAAACACTGTTCGCACAACAGGTGTCAATTCGCTTATAAAAGATATTACTCTTGAAGAATTCAAAGCCCTTGATGCGGGTTTTGTAAAAAAAGGTGAGTTCGAATTCGAAGCACCGCCAACCCTCCGCGAAGTTTTTGAACTTATGGTCGAAACAGGTCTTGAATGCAACATCGAAATCAAAAGCGGTGTTTTTGAATATAAGGGAATTGAAAAGAAAGTTCTTGCTCTTATGGATGAATTTAAACTTCGCGATAAGATCATTATCAGTTCTTTCAACCATTTCACCTGCACACGTTTTAAAGAACTTGCTCCTGATGTAAAATGCGGTTTCCTTGAAGAAAGCTGGCTTATTCATCCCGGCGCATATACAAGAGCAAGAGGCGTGGAATGTTTCCATCCGTTTTTTAATTGCCTTAATCATGAGAATATGCAGGATCTCCGCAACAACGGAATTGAAATCAATGCATGGACCATCAACGATGAAGAGGATATGAAAAAAGCTCTTAAACTCCAGCTCGAGGTTGCAATTACCAACTGCCCGGATAAATTCCTTGAAATCAGAAAGGAAGTATGCGGAGTATGATGCGCGTTGCACACAGAGGACTTGCCGGACTTTATCCTGAAAACACCATGATAGCTTTTGAAAAATGTCTTGAATATAATCCTGAAGCTATTGAAATGGATGTTCAGATGACAAAAGACGGTGAACTTGTTGTTTTCCACGATGAAGAGGTTTCAAGATGCACCGGAGCAAAAGGCTGGGTAAAAGATATGACTCTTGCCGAAATGCGTGAACTTGATCCTTCCAACGGTTTTGATATCCATGACCAGAAGATACCGACTCTTGACGAATATTTTGAACTTGTTGAAGACAAAGACCTTATAACTTTTGTGGAACTTAAAAACAGCTTTATTACATATGACGGAATGGAAGAAAAGGTTCTTGAATGCATAGACAGACATAATCTTCGAAAAAAGGTTATCATATATTCCGCAAACCACTATTCCGTAATGAAATTTAAAGCAATGGCACCGGATATTGAGATATGTTTCCCGTTTGATAACTGGATTTTTGATTACGGTGAATATTGCGAAAAACGCAATGTTACAATAACCATACCTTATCACTTTGCTCTTACGCAGGAAATTATGGATGATTTCCATAAACACGGTGTAAAGGTTTATCCCTGGACAGTTGATGAACCCGATGAAATGCGACGTATGCTCGATATGGGCGCGGATGGAATGCTTACCAACAGGGTGGATTTGCTCACTGAACTTAAATAAAACAAAAAAAGCCGCCAGATGGCGGGTTTTTTTATTTTACTTTATTATCTTCCAAAAAGTCTGGCAAGAGGTTCAACAACTTTCTGAAGATCAGAAATAGCTTTGTTGAGAGATTCAATGTCTATCTGACTTACTGTGCCGAGAGCCTCGTCAACGCCTTCGAGAGCTTCTTTAAGCGCATCGCCGCTTTCAACAATAAGAGCGTTGGCATTGTTGAGAAGTTCTGTAAGCTGGGTGTTTTCAAGGATGGTGCTGAGTTCTTTGGTGAGGGAAGTGATTTCCGCAATTGCGGAGTTTGCCTCTTCAAGAATACCTCCAAGCTGAACAGTAAGCAGGATCAAAGCGATCGCAACAACAAGCATGAGCGCAGAAACGATAATACTCTGTTTTTTTGAGGAACTTACCTGCTTTTCAAGAAGGGCTGTCTGTTTAAGGCTTTCTTCATAAATGAGTTTCTGGTAATCCTTTTCGGAAAAATTTTTGTTTTCCGGAATGATAATAGCATCGTTTTCCATGATAAATTCTCCTTTTTATATAACAAGGCCGGCAATCCCGAAGGAAAGTATGCCCATTATAATTCCACAGGTGATAACACCGAGCAGAATTGCGAACGTTGATTTGATGACACGCAGCTGCATAAGAGTTGCAATGAGCGAAGCTGTCCAGGCGCCTGTTCCGGGAAGGGGAAGCGCCACAAATGCAAAAAGACCGAAAAGTTCAGCTTTTCTTACTTTTTCGGCTTTGCTGTTTCCTCTGTCTATAATTTTCTGAAAAACAAACCCGATTTTAGGGATTTTCGAAAAATAAATAAGAACAGTTTTTGCAAATTTTATTAAGAACGGAACCGGAAGAATGTTTCCGATGATGCAGCAAATCAAAGAGGGAAGAAAAGGCATTTCGGCAACAGCGGCATATATCATTGCACCGCGAAGTTCGATAAGCGGAACCATGGATATCAGAAAAAGATAAAGATAATCCTGCAACAAAGTGCCTCCCTCCATAAATATTAATTACATTTTAAATGAAATCACCATAATTGTAAAGTAAAATAATAAAAAGTCTTTTATTTATATAAGTTTTGTGGTATTATTAATATGTATTTTTATGACCGGGAGGAAATTATGAAAAAAATTCTTTCTATTATTCTTGCCATCATGATGATGGTTTCCATGTTTGCGGCATGTTCAAAGGAATCCGCAAACGAAGTTGAAAACAATGAAAATGAAAAAGAAAGCGAAATTGTTGTTTCTGCTCTTCAAAAAACTTTCACGGCGGTTATTTACGATGACGGCGACAATAAAGCTTTTTGGGAAGAAATGAAAACTTCTTTTGAAAATGCAAACCAGGGCGTTACAATAAATATGATTATAACAAAAGACGCCGCTTATGAGGTACGCGACAGAATCCTTTCGGGAAATTCCCCGGATTTTGTATTTCTTCCTATTGAGGAAGAGAGCGGAGTTACCGAAGCGCTTGTAAAAGATAAAGCAATGCTTCCGCTTACCGATATTGAAAATTACGCACCGTCCGGCGCTTTTGAAAACAATACCTGCAAACCTTATGAAGACGGAGTTTCCTATCTTGCACCTATCTTCTTTGAGGAAATCGGACTTATCTATAACAAGGAAACACTTTCTAAAAACGGTTTTTCAGAACCCGAAACCTGGGATGATTTTATCGCTATTGCGGAAGGATGCCAGAACAAGAATTTTGAATTCTTTACATATGCCGGTTCCGAACCGGACGAGTTTGTGGATATTTTTGCAGCTGCTCTTGTTCCTGTAATCGGCGCGGAAGAAACTGCAAAGCTCCTTGACTGTGACGAGGAAGCATGGAAAAATGAAAACATCAAATCCTTTGCACAGAAAATCGAAAAAGTCATTAAACTTGTTGTTTCCGGAAGCAGCACCAAATCCAAAGAGGATACTATGACCGCTCTTAAAGACGGAGAAGCTCTTTTCATTTCCGGAACTGCTTCTGAACTTAAGGAACTCAATAAAGACGGAGAAAAATATGCAATATGCGCATATCCTTCTCTTTCCGGAAGCAGAACAAACATCGCTGATTTTTCTGAAATGTATATTCCTGCCGAAGCAAAAGAACCGGAACTTGCAAAAGAATTTATAAAACATATTTATACCGGAAACAGTTCTTCCGTATATCCTTCCGCTGTTTTTGCTCCTGTTTTCGAAATGAAAATTGCTGAAAACGAAACTCTTTCCGATGAATTCTGTGCTCTTGTTGTCGATATCTTCAAAAGCAATATCAAATCAGAAGATTTTGGCAATAAAATGATCGAATACATTAAAGAATTTTGATAACATAACTCAAAAGGAGATATAACATAATGTGCAAACCTAAATTTTATATAACAACGGCTATTGCTTATACTTCAAGAAAACCGCATATCGGCAACAGCTATGAAATCGTCCTTACCGATGCCATTGCAAGATATAAAAGAATGCAGGGATATGATGTTTTCTTCCTTACCGGTACCGATGAGCATGGACAGAAAATTGAGAAATATGCTGCGGATTCCGGAGTAACTCCCAAAGAGTATGTTGACAAAGTTGCTGGAGAAATCAAAGAGATCTGCGATCTTCTCAACACCACCTATGATCATTTCATCAGAACCACTGACGAATATCACGAAAAAACCGTTCAGAAAATCTTTAAAAAGCTTTATGATCAGGGCGATATTTACAAAAGCGAATACGAAGGCCTTTATTGCACTCCCTGTGAATCTTTCTGGACCGAAAGCCAGCTTGTTGACGGAAAATGCCCGGACTGCGGAAGAGAAGTAGGTAAGGCAAAAGAAGAAGCATATTTCCTTCGTCTTTCCAAATATCAGAAACAGCTTGAAGAATTTATCGAAAGCAACGAAAATTTCATCTATCCCGAAGCACGCAAAAAAGAGATGCTCAATAACTTCATCAAACCCGGTCTTCAGGACCTTTGCGTTTCCAGAACTTCCTTCAAATGGGGCGTTCCGGTAACTTTTGATGATAAACATGTAATATATGTATGGATTGACGCACTTTCCAACTATATCACCGCTCTTGGATATGACCCGCACGGCAGTTCCGACCAGTATAAAAAATATTGGCCTGCGGATGTACATATTATTGGTAAAGATATCGTAAGATTCCATACTATTTATTGGCCTATCATGCTTATGGCTCTTGGCGAACCGCTTCCGAAACACGTTTACGGTCATCCCTGGCTTCTTTTCGGCGAAGACAAAATGTCCAAATCCCGCGGCAACGTAATTTATGCGGATGATCTTACAAAAGTTTTCGGCGTTGATGCTGTACGTTACTACCTTCTTACCGAAATGCCTCACGCAAATGACGGTTCCATTACCTATGAAGCAATGATTGACAGATTCAACACCGATCTTGCAAACACTCTTGGAAACCTTGTTAACAGAACCGTTGCAATGCAGAACAAATACTTCGAAGGCGTAATCCAGTCTTCTGATTTCTGTGATGAACTTGACGAAGAACTTAAAATCTCCGCCAAAAAAGCTATCGAAGGTTTTGATAAAAATCTTTCCGAATATAAGATGAGCGATGCAATAGATTGCATTATGGATTTTGCAAGCCGCTGCAATAAATATATTGATGAAACTATGCCCTGGGCTCTTGCAAAAGACGAGAGCAAAAAAGCAAGACTCGGAACTGTTCTTTATAACCTTCTTGAAGGTATCAGAATCCTTTCCGTGCTTATCGCTCCGATCATGCCCGAAACTACCAATAAAATTGCTGAACAGCTTGGAATTGAAGTTCCCACCTATGAAAGCATTCAGAACTTTGGCGGACTTACCGTAGGCGGAAAAGTTGGCACCGCAACCCCGCTTTTCTCCAGAATCGATAAAGAAAAACTTATTGAGGAACTTGAAGCTGCACATAAAGCACAGCTTGAGGCAGAAAAAGCAGAGGAAAAACCTGCAATCGAACTTCAGCCGGAAATCGCAATTGACGATTTTACAAAAGTTGAACTTCGCGTAGCAAAAATTCTCGAATGCGAAAAAGTTCCGAAAGCAAAAAAACTTTATAAGATTCAGCTCGATGACGGAATGGGCGGACGCCAGATCGTTTCCGGAATTGCACAGCATTATACTCCCGATGAACTTATCGGAAAAAAGATTGTTGTTGTCGCAAACCTTAAACCGGCAAAACTTTGCGGAGTTGAATCCTGCGGAATGCTTCTTGCAGGAGACAGAGAAGACGGATCTGTTTGTGTAACATTTATTGATGATTCCGTACCGGTCGGAACGAGGCTTCATTGATGGAATATAAAGGAATCTTCGACACGCATGCTCATTATGACGATGAAAGATTCGACGAGGATCGTGACACCGTGCTCAAAAATGTTTTTGAGCACGGCGTTTCCTTGATAGTGGATCCGGCTTGTGATCTTGAAACATGCGAAAAAACTCTTGAACTTTCGTCAAAATATGATTTTGTTTATTCTGCTGTAGGAGTTCATCCGCATTCCGCCGAAAGCGACGGAAAAGGGGATTGGCTTGAGAAAATTAGGGAATTTGCAAAAAACAAAAAAGTTGTTGCAATAGGCGAAATCGGTCTTGATTATCACTATGATTTTTCTCCGAGAGAAAAGCAGAAGGAAGTTTTTGCGGCTCAGCTTGCTCTTGCAAACGAACTCGATCTGCCTGTCATAATCCATGACAGAGAAGCCCATGCGGATACCCTTGAACTCGTAAAAAAATACCGTCCGAAGGGAATTATCCATTGCTTTTCGGGTTCAGCCGAAACGGCGATCGAATTTCTTAAACTTGGTATGTATATAGGTTTTACAGGTTCGGTAACTTTTAAAAATGCGAACAAACTTCTTCTTGCGGCGCAGGTCGTTCCGGAAGACAGGATCCTTCTTGAAACGGATTGTCCTTATATGGCTCCGGTTCCTTACAGAGGACAGAGATGCGACAGCAGCTTTATTCCGGCAACGGCAGAACGACTTGCGGAAATACGCGGAACAGATGCGCAGACGCTTATTGATTGTGCTTTTAAAAACGGCTGCAGAATCTATGGGATCGATACGGAGGAAATAAAATGAGAATAAGAAGAAAACCTTGGGCAAGACCGGAACTTGCTGAATGGGAAAATTGTGTTGATGTTCCGGCAGAAAACAGAGGCAAATGGCATTCAGTTTTTAAAAATGAAGCACCTCTTATGATTGAACTTGGCTGCGGAAAAGGCGGATTTATGTCCAAACTTGCTGTTGCACATCCGGAAATAAACTTTATCGCTGTTGATATTAAGAGCGAAATGCTTGGTCTTGCAATGCGCAATATAAAACGTGAATATGCGGAAGCGAACAGGGAAGTTGATAACGTATATATTTTCAGCCAGGAAATTATGCTTATTAATAAAGTCTTTTCTTCCGAAGATATGTGCGACAGAATATACATAAACTTCTGCAATCCCTGGCCGAAGACACATGACCATAAAAAACGTCTTACTCATAACAACCAGCTTATGCAGTACCGCGAATTTCTTAAAGACGGCGGTGAGATCCGTTTTAAAACCGATAATGACGATCTTTTTCTTTCCTCTAAAAGATATTTTACGGAATGCGGTTTTGAGCTCACTTTCGTCACCGAAGATCTGCATAATTCCGGTTTTGAAGACAATATAATGACTGAACATGAAAAGATGTTTTCAGAGCAGGGAATACCGATAAAATTCCTTATTGCAAAAAAATTAACAATCAGTCCTGCTGAAAAAGAAGCCAATGACATCGAAAAAAGTGTTGATGAGGCTGAAAATTCTGCTGAAAACGCTGAAAATACTGTCGAAAACTAAAAAATCCTGTATTTCATGAAAAATGTGGCCCAAAATCATTGACATTTTGGGCCATTTAGTATAAAATATTATTAGCACTTTTAAATATAGAGTGCTAAAAGAATGTTTATCAATAAATAACATATATTTAGGAGGATTTCCAATGAACGTAAAACCCCTTGGAGACAGAGTTGTTATTAAAATGGTAGATTATGAAGAAAAAACCAAAGGCGGTCTTTTCATCACTGCTAACGCACAGGATAAACCTGAAATTGCAGAAGTTATTGCAGTAGGTCCCGGCGGCGTTGTTGACGGCAAAGAAGTTAAAATGCAGCTTAAAGTCGGCGACCATGTTATCATGGGCAAATATGCAGGCACTGCTGTTAAAATCGATGGCGAAGAAATCATCATCCTCTCCCAGAATGACATCCTTGCAGTTGTCGAAGATTAATTTTAAAGTTAGTTAACTTTTTCGGAGGTAATTATATATGGCAAAACAGATGCTTTACGGCGATGACGCCAGAAGAGCCCTTCAGGCAGGTATTGACAAACTTGCCAATACCGTAAAAATCACTCTTGGCCCTAAAGGCTGCAACGTTGTTCTCGATAAAAAATTCGGAACTCCTATGATCTGCAACGACGGTGTTACTATCGCAAAAGAGATCGCTCTTCCTGATCCTTTTGAAAATATGGGTGCACAGATCGTTAAAGAAGTTGCTGAAAAAACCAACGACGCAGCAGGCGACGGTACCACCACCGCAACCATCCTTGCACAGGCTCTTGTAAGAGAAGGTATGAAAAACGTTACCGCAGGTGCAAACCCCATGCTTGTAAAACGTGGTATCCAGAAAGCTGTTGACGCAGCAACCACTGCTGTTCTCGGCAACGCAAAAGCTGTTTCCGGTTCTCAGGATATTGCAAGAGTTGCAACCATTTCTTGCGGCGACCCCGAACTCGGTGAACTTATTGCAAAAGCAATGGAAAAAGTAACCACCGACGGTATCATCACTGTTGAAGACAGCAAAACCGCAAATACCTACATCGAAGTTGTTGAAGGTATGGAATTCGACCGCGGCTACCTCTCTCCC
>JAZTXW010000053.1:0-13024 GCA_045636625.1 Oscillospiraceae bacterium | reverse complement strand
TTCAGAGATATAAGGGAACGGACCCCAGTTATCCCAGATTGCTTTATGGGAAGCGCCGATATCAATGCTGAGTTCTTCAAGGAATTCACCGCTGATGGTGATTTCGATGGTATTGTCGGTTCCCTGTTTGGAAAGGGTAAGAGTTCCCTCCATTTCAAGTCCGACTACAAGGCCCTTGCCGTTATATTCGTCAAGATTCGAAGGATGGATTCCTACAGTGGGTTTGATTTTTTCAAGTTCAAATTCAGCCTTGACAGAGGAATCCATAAGCTGAAGTTCTTCCGGAGAAATTGGAGTTCCGTCAGAAAGCTCAACTTTATAGTCCTTGAGGTTCATGTTTTCGCTGAGTTTTGTGAAGTTATCGGTTGCAAGAGCAAGAGAAGCAAGATACTGTGCAGCTTCTTCGGCAAAGCCGCTGTCTATTGCCTGCTGCTCGATTTCTGCTTCAAGAGCCTCAACGTCAACACCCTCAAGGAGGAAATCTCCGGAAAGAGTGTCGGTGGTGTAAACGTCCATTGCAGAAACAACATTATCCCAATCGGTTTTGGAATATGTAATGGTGGTTGTGCCGTCGCCGTTATCTTTAACTTTGATAACTTTGCCGTAAACTCCGGTAAGTTTTGCTACATTTTCTCCGGATTCAATTCCAAAGGTTCCGGTATAAAAAACAAGGAAGTCACCGGCATCAACGGTGGTCTGGCTGTCCAGTTCGATATTTGCGTAAGCGTCTGCGGAATAGTCAAGATATTTATTTTCAACGGTTACGGAGTTTTCATCCTCATCGGTATCTGCATCAACGGGCATAGGAAGCATATCCGGTTCAAAAATGATATCTTCTGCTTCTGCTTTCTGATAAGAATATTTATCTCCGTTCCTACCGGTGATTTCTATGTATGCAACTTCTCCGCATTCTTCATAGGGAGTATCAAGAGTACGAAGGTCGGGGCGAACGCCCTTATAAACGGTTACGATTTCGCCGGTTTCAAGTTCGCCTTTGCTATACTTGAAAGTACCTTTATCAAGTTTTGCAAGGTCGGTTTCACCTTCGGTGCTCATGGTATAAAGCGGAATATTAAGATTTTCAACACCCTCACCGTTTATAGTGATTTCGCTGAGATCGGAAGCAGGAATATAAGTGATATCATCATTATATTTAAGGTTGGAAACCTCTTCTTTATACGTGGTAAAGTTATATTCACGAACGCTTTCCGGTTCATCTTTAAAGCTGAGTCTTCCGTCTTTAAGGACAATGCGGAAGGAAGCACCTTCTTCAAATCCGGGTTTGGAAAGATGTGTACCGGAAATAAAGAAAGTTCCGTTTCCTCCGGTAACTCTGATAAAATCTTTCTGGTCCGGGCTGGAAAGGTTTTTAGCCTCGATTCCCGCAAGAACGGTTTTAGCATCGATATCTTTATCTTCAGTTACAACTGTGATTCTGAAATTGCTTTCAACATCGGTTGCGCTTGCAAACTTTTTGCTTTCGATTGCTTCAAGAGGGGACATCTCGATATAAGAAGCATAGAGAGAAAGGTCTTTTTCTACGGTATCCGTGCTTGCTACGGGAAGAGTTCCTTCTTCATCATAGTACCAGCCTTCAAAAATGCAGTTTGCCTTATAAGGGGTGGGAAAACTGTCAATTTCCGTTCCCGGGGCAACTTTTTTGTCGGCAAATTCGGTACCGCCAAAAGTTTCAAAGCTTACGCTGAAAGTGTTGGCAGGTTTCTCGGGTTTGTTAGAACCGGAACCTGAACCGGATCCGGTTCCGCCGCCGGGAACAGTATCCTCGTCATCTTTATCGTCCGGTTTATCGTTCCCTGTGATAGAATCGACGATTTCATCCCAAAAACTTTTGTCATCGTCTTTTCCCTCATCAGGTTCTTCTTCCGGTTCATTCTCCGAACCCTGCGGTTCTTCGGGTTCTTCCGGATTTTCGTTTTCGCCCGAAGGATCAACCGGCTTTTCCTCGTGTTCGTCCGTTGGTTGTTCCACGTTTGGATTTTCAACCGGAATCTCTTCCTGGGCGGATATAAGCGGAACAGCAACTACGGCAAGAGCAATGATTGCAATTACAGAAAAAACTGCAATTACTTTTTTTGCCGAAAGTTTAGCAATAAAATCTTTCCACATATCTTTTTCCTCCTGTCAAAATACCAAATATGCGCCTTTCCAAAAATCTGCATATTATTGGCTTTTTCCCTTTTATTATAATATTTATTTTTTTAAAATAATTTGAAAGGAGTGAAATGCGGTTTTAATTGCGCGAACGGTAAAACGTACAGATTGAATCCTTGCGCTGCCGGTGGTATAATTCTATTTAATAAAATGTATCGGTCTTTAAAGAAGGTGGAAAAATGCTGCGGATTGCTGTGTGTGACGACAATTCTGTTTTTATAAAGCAGATTACATATATGATCGACCATTGGGAACACAAACCGGGAAACACAGTATGCGAAACCTTTAAAAACGGCGATGAGCTTATCGATATGCACCGAACCGCTCCTTTTGATATTATTTTTCTTGATGTTGTTATGCCGATGCTCAACGGAATTGAAACTGCAAGAGAAATCCGTCAGAAAGATAAAAACGTAAAAATCGTTTTTCTTACTTCATCTTCCGAATTTGCGGTCGAATCATATACCGTAAAAGCGAACAACTATCTTCTAAAACCAATTTCCGAAAAAAAGCTGTTTGACTGTCTTGATGAACTTATTGAAGAATTAAACAAAAACCTGCGGACCATAACCGTAAAAAGCATTCATGCGGTGCAAAAACTTGCTATTGATGACATTGTATATATCGAAGCCCAAAACAAACATATTGTTTTTACAATGCTTGACGGAACAAAAATCGAAACAATGGAAGCTTTGCATATCTGGGAAGAAAAACTGACCCTTGATTATGGATTTTTTAAATGTCACCGCAGTTATATCGTAAACATAAACCATATCGACACATATACGTCCAAAGAAATTAAAATGCGTTCCGGCGATATTATTCCCATAGCCCGCAGCTACCAGAAATCTTTTGATTCGGCATATTTTGCCGTTCTTTTCTGAAAGGTCGGTGAGGACGAATGACGGATAATATTCTTGTTGTGATTCATGCGGCTTTTCTTTTGCTTTTCGGCGTTTTTCTTTCAGTGGCTTTTGCCGGGATCAAAATCCGCAAAAAAAATGTTGCCGCTCTTTTTGCGTTCTGCGCTGCAAGCGGTGCGGTTCAATCCGTTTTATATGTGCTTCTTTCCGAAGAAGCAGTCTGGAAGATGTATCCTCTTATTTCGCATTTTCCGCTTTTTCTTCTTATCACAATCGGATACCGCAGAAAGATTTCGACAGCGGTAGTTTCAATCTGTACCGCGTATATGTGCTGTCAACCGGCAAAATGGATCGGGCTTTCGTCAAAATTCATTTTTGAAAGTTCCGCAGCGGAATATACCGCAAGAATTTTTACCCTTATATTCGTTTTCGGATTTATTTTTTTCCGGCTTTCGGATTATATTGCCGAAATTTTTGACAAGGAAGAAAAAACAGTATATATTTTCGGAATAATGCCGATATTATATTACGTTTTTGATTATATTTCCGCAATCTATACCAATTTCTGGACTTCACATATTCACGAAACGGCAGAATTCCTTTCTCTTTCTCTTTGCATAGTTTTTCTCATTTTCTGCTTTGTATATCACAGGGAATATGAAGAAAAAGCAAATGCTCAACGCAAAGAACAGATTATCCGCATCACTGTTGAAGAACAGAAAAAGGAACTTGATGCCGTAAAACGCAGCGAAGGAGCAATTAGGATAATTCGGCATGATATGAGGCATTTTCTTGCAAATCTTTTGACGTGTATTGATAATGATGATAAGGTCACCGCGAAGAAAATGATCTCTTCTTATGTTGAAAATATCGATTTGACTGTTGTAAAAAATTACTGTGGAAATACCACAATAAATTATATCCTTTCAAACTTTGCCGAAAAATGCAAAGAAGAACAGATTAATTTTGTTTGTCACGCAGAAATTTCAGATATCACCTGTGATGAAACGATGCTTTCAACTATCATTTCAAACGCGCTGGACAATGCTATAAATGCTCAGAAGCATCTTTCGAAAGAACAGCGGGAAATCAAAATAAGTATTAAAAATCATAACGAAAAGCTTCTTCTTTCCATAAAAAATCCTTTTGTAAAGGCTCCGGTTCTTATAAACGGAGTTCCGGTTTCCAAACAAAAAGGGCACGGATTTGGAACCCAAAGCATTGTTTATCTTACAGAGCGTATGGGAGGAAATTGCCGGTTTGAAGTGAAAAATAATGAATTTGTTCTGATGGTTGTTATTTAAAAATCTGCAAAAAAACGGATAACCTTTTTCACAAGGTTATCCGTTTTCATTTCCCCACTTTTCCGTGGTTATTATGGTGCCGGTGATGGGGGTCGAACCCACACGATATCGCTATCAACGGATTTTGAGTCCGTCACGTCTGCCAATTCCATCACACCGGCGTATTACCTTTCTATTATACACGATTTTATTGCAAATGCAAGATTTTTATTCCGGAAAACAAACGGGTATGGATTCATCCGCGAAAATTCCGTCGCGGGAAACTTTGCAATCCACCGCGAAAATTTCAACGCCGTTTTCCTTTGCGTCGGAAAGAGCTTTGGCAAATTTCGGGTCGGTTGCGGCATTAGGCGCGAAAGAAGAACAGCCTTTCATCGCGATCACGAAAAGGACGCAGGCGCGAAAGCCTTTTTTCTTCGCTTCGATAAGTTCATAGAGGTGCTTTGCGCCGCGTTCGGTAGGAGCATCCGGAAAGCGCGCCTGGCCGCCTATATTGAGGGTAACTCCTTTTACTTCAAGGAATATTTTATCAAAATTATCCTCTATGTAAAAATCAAAGCGGCTTTTTTCAAAAAAAGTTTCCGGTTTAACAAGTTTTGCTTCCGGAAAAAGGGTTTTTACATATTCCCCGGCAACCTTATTTGGCGCGATTGAATCAATGTTTATAATTTCGCCGTCGCTTCTTCGGACCCCGATAAGGTCAAATTTTGTTTTCCTTTCCGGATTTTTTGCCCTGCAAAGAAAAACCTCCGCACCGGGAAGAAGAAGCTCCTTCATTCTTCCGGTATTCATAACGTGGCAGATTTCGTCGTTTCCGTTGATTTCAACGTGGGCAATAAAACGGTTCGGGCGGCTTATGAATTTTCCGGAAACAACGTTTTCATACTTCATAATGTTCCCCCTGTTCGACTTTGTCTTTTTCGAAAGCAAAATTTATTGCGTTAAGCACCCGTTTTTTATCCGCGGACCAAAGAGGCGCAATAAGGTGGCGCTTGCTTCCGTCGCCGGTAAGGCGGTGAATTGTCATTTCCGGCGGAAGCCTGCGGATGCATTCTTCGAGGATTTCGATATATTCATCAGGCTCAAGCGTTCTGAATTTTCCGGCTTCGTAATCTTTCGCAAGGTCCGTTCCGGAAAGAATGTGAAGAAGCTGAAGCTTGATCCCGTCCGCTCCGCTTTTTCCGATATATCCGGCGGTTTTGAAAATCATTTCAGGAGTTTCCCCGGGAAGACCGATAATCATGTGTACTATCACGTAGATTCCCGCTTTTTTAAGACGTTCCACGGCAGAATCAAAAACCGTAAGATCGTATCCTCTTCGGATATATTTTGCGGTTTCATTGTGTATCGTCTGAAGTCCAAGTTCGATCCAAACGGGCTTTATCTTATTCAGTTCGGAAAGAAGTTCGATTGTTTCATCCGGAAGGCAGTCCGGCCTTGTTCCGATGGAAAGAGCGACAATATCCGGATGAGAAATTGCTTCGGAAAAAATCTGCCGGAGATAGGAAACCGGAGCATAGGTGTTTGTGTAGCTCTGAAAATATGCGATATATTTTCCGGAAGGGTTCTTTTTGGAAACCCTTGCTTTTGCTTTTTCGATCTGTTCAAAAATATTTCCGCAGGGTTTTTCGGCAAAATCTCCCGAACCGCCAAGGCAGAAAATACAGCCCCCGGTACCAAGAGTTCCGTCGCGGTTGGGGCAGGAAAATCCGCCTTCAAGCGCAAGCTTATAAACTTTTTCGCCGAATTTTTCGCGCAGTTCTTCGTTGAGCGAACGGTACATTTCCCCAAAACCCCTTTCCGGAAAAATCTTAATAAAATCTTAAGAATATCTTACCACAAACGGAGTTTACTTTGCTATAGAAAAGGAATATAATTTTTTCAGAACCAGAGGGAAAGGAGAACCTGTTGTGAAAAAGATTTTTTATATTCCTGCAATTCTTGCGGGAATCGCTTTTTGCTATTTTTGGATTATGACCGGCTTCTTTGGTTTCGAATGGTTCGTTTTAATTCTTATGCTCTGCCTCAGCGGTTGGTTTTTAAGAAAAGGTAAAATCTGGGGTGGAATTCCGGGAATACTTGTTGGAATTCGTGTTATGCTTTGGGGAATCGAAGAACTTCCCCACAGAATGAATATGGGAAACGCCGGACAGAGAATTGAACCCACTTGGGAAAATTCTCAATGGTATATCTGGCATACGGAAATAGCCTGGGGGATTTATATCGTTCTTTTCTTCGTTTTTTGCGTTTTTTATGTTCTGATAAGGAACATAAAAACCAAAAGGAGAGGCTGCAATGAAAAACAGATTTGAAAAAATATTGTTCTATTCCGTTCCGGCAGTTTTTGCTGCTCTGGTAATTTTTTTTATGATTTTAGGTATTCCGGAAATCTGGCCGGCTCTTTTTCTGTACGTTCTTCCATTTGCGATAGGAGGTTATCTTCTTGATCACGGAAAGGCATTTGGATGCGTTTACGGGATTTTTTGGGGAATTCGTTTTGCTATGAATGCGCTTTTTGATTATCCCCGAAGAATCAATATGGGAAATGCCGGACCGAGAATTGAGCCTACTTCCGAAATGTATTGGCGATATTTTTGGAATTCGGAAGTTGTATGGTGGTTTGTTTTTGCCCTTTTTTTCCTTGCCCTTGGAGTCTATGTTTTGATAAAAAATCGAAAATCAAAACAAAATAAGTAAAACATTCCGCAGAAATTTGCGTCTTTATATACGAAGGGAGGTTTTTTATATGAAAATATTTCCCCTTGCAGCATATACTTTTTCACATTTTGCTGTGGATTATCTTTGTTTCTGGATTCTGTTCGGCTATTTTTCCGCGGAAACCCGTGGTACGGAACAAGCCCTGGGTTTTATAGCCTATAACTTCATCGCATTCGGCCTTCAGATGGTTATCGGCGCTTATTGCGACGAACACAGAAGATTTCCTTCCGCGGCCTTCGGATGTTTTCTTGTTTTTGCCGCCGTTTTGATTTCTCCTTTTGCGCCATGGGCTGCACTTGTCATAACCGCCGTCGGAAATGCGTTTTTCCATGTTGGCGGCGGAATCGAAAGCCTTGTTCATTCCGGCGGAAAACTTTACCGAGGCGGAATTTTTGTTTCCGCAGGCGCGCTTGGCGTTGTTCTCGGAACTCTTCACGGTTCAAAAATCGGTTTTTCGGATTTTAACCTTGTTTTATTGATCGAACCTGCCCTGCTTGCGATTTTCTGCGTGATTATCTGCTATATCGCAAACAAAAAATTCCCTTCGGAGGAAGACTGCAGAATTTCCGGCGCGGCAAACGAAAAAATCGGAATCTGGCTTGTGCTTGGTTTGGCGCTCCTTTCCGTAACGATCCGCTCCTTCGGCGGAACTGCAATTCCGATGGAATGGAAAACCACGATGAAACTGGGTCTTGTTTCCGGCGGAGCGGCTTTCCTCGGAAAATTCATCGGCGGCTTTGCTGCGGATATTTTCGGCGCAAGGCGAACAGGGATCATGACCCTTCTTGCTTCGCTTCCGCTGCTTATTTTCGGAAGCGGAAACATGATCGTTTCCGTAATCGGAATCGTTCTTTTCAATATGACCATGCCCATAACTCTTGGAATCGCTGCCCAAAGGCTTCCGAAAAATCCGGGTCTTGCCTTCGGGTTGACAACAGCGGCGCTTCTTCTTGGCGCAATCCCAAGTTTCTTTGCTGTAATAAGCGGAAAAACCTTTTTGCTTGTTCCGGCGGTTCTTGTTTCCGCCGCCTGCATTTATTTTTCCGCGGAAAACAAAAAATCTTCGGAGGTGCATGAAAATTGATTTTTCTTGACGTTGCGCCCCTTTGGGTACCCTATGCTTTTCTTGCGGGCGGTTTTCTTGCCGTCGGCGCAATCGCTGCGGGAATTGTTTTTATCGCCGTAAAACTTATTAAAAAATCCATTTCAAAAAACAGGGAGGAATAAAAATGTATCTTCTTGACGTTGCCGTAGGCCCGATGTATGCTGTAATCGGCGGAACTTTTCTTCTTATTCTTCTGGTTGCCGCCGGAATTGTTTTCGGCGCGGTAAAACTTATCCAGCTTGCAATCCGCAAAAATAAAAAGGAGGACGATGAAAAATGAGATATTTCCTCGATCTTATAATCCCGGACAGCGAAGCGGTTGCCGAAATTGCGAAAGAACCTTCCGTTCTTCCGTATGTCCTCGGAATCGCAGTGGGCGCCGTTGCCGCTGTTCTTATTGCAAAAGCAATCAAAAAGAAAAAATGAAAAATACATATCTTCCAAAGGCACAAAACGATTTTGTTTTTTCAGTACTCGGTTCAAAAACGGAAATTGCTTTAACAGCGCTTGCAATTATTGCGGTTTGCGCTATAATATTATTTGTAAAAAAATCCCGTAAATAAGGAGAAAAAATATTATGGCTGCAAACGGCGCTATGGGCGTTTTTATTATCGCCTCGATCCTTTCTTTCGCTCTTATGACCCTTGTTTTCTTCGGTCTTAAATATTGGCACCACGTAAAACATCCTTCCGAAGAGGACATTAAGGAAACAAACCGCCAGAGAAGGGAACGCGAAAAACTTAAACGCGAAACAACCGAAAAAGTAAACGCATATATGCGCGGCGAAAAACCTTCCGATTCGGAACATGCTCCGAACGGAAAACGCTGCGGAAAATATAAGAAGAAAAACAAAAAGAAATGAATCCGGTTTTTGTTATTATAAAAAACCTCCTGCTGACGGTGCTCATTGAAGGACTGCTGATGCTCGTTTTCACAAGAAAACGGGAAACAGTATATCACAGCGTGCTCGTCAACATGCTTACAAACCCGATCGTAAATCTTTTTCTGATTTTCTGGGGAAGCTTCGTGCTTCTTCCGGCGGAACCTTATTATTACGCCGCAACCGCCGTGCTCGAAATTGCGGCGGTGCTGTCTGAATGGATCCTTTATCATAAAATGGGCGATTTTGGCATTAAAAAGGCTTTTTTTGCCTCTTTTTCGCTTAACGCCGCAAGCTTTTCCTTCGGACTTTTAATTGGATAAAAAACAAAATGAGCACCGCGCTTTGATGCGGTGCTCATTTTTTATAATAAAGAATCAATATCAAACAGATTCCACGGATATTCTTCCGGAGGCATGGAAACGGTTTCAACCGCTTCGCCGGTGATGGGGTGCTTAAAGGCAAGTCTGCGGCTCCAGAGGGCGGTTTCGCAATGATTATCGCGGCTTCCGTATTTTCCGTCGCCCAAAAGGGGCATTTTTCTGCTTGCGAACTGCACCCTTACCTGATGGGTCCTTCCAGTATGGAGCTTTATCTTTACAAGAGAAATTTTTCCGTGCTCCGGGTGTTCGGCACAGCCAAGAACTTTGTATTCAAGACTTGCGAACTTAACACCTTTGCGTTCGCGTTTTACGACAAAGGTTTTGTTTTTCTGGGAATCTTTAAAAAGAAGATCCTCGAAAACACCTTCCGGTTCTTCCGGAACGCCTTTTATAACGGCAATATATTCCTTTTCAAATTCGCGCTTCTGAATTTCTTCTGAAAGTTTTCCGGTGGCTTTCTGCATTTTTGAAAGCACCATCGCTCCGCCGGTGTTGCGGTCAAGGCGGTGAACAAGAAAACACGGCTTGCGGACGTGGTTTGAGGCAAGGGTAACGATATCCTGACCTTTTCCGTCCGGTTCAGAAAGAACGCTTGCCGGTTTTTCAACGATTATAATAAATTTATCTTCATAAAGAACCTTCATTTTAAAAGTCCCCCGTAAATCAGAATGTATGGAACGGTTTTGATCGTTCTGCTTTATTTATAACATAAAATCAATCTTACATAAACCCTTTTTGATAAAATCTATTGAAAAATGGCGGGAAATCCATTAATATACATTATATAATAACGTTTTCGGAGGTGTTTTTGTTGTCCGAAAAAGATTCCGTAAATGCCGCTCTTGTAAATCCGGAGGACAGGGAAGAATATCACCGCTCTCTTGGCCTTACAAAGAAGATCGAATCCCGCAAGATAATCCTTGTGGGCCGTTCCCGCTGCGGAAAAACTACCCTTATCCGCCGTCTTCATAACCTCGACATGACCTATCATAAAACCCAGTCCATCGAGGCATGGTCCGACGCCATCGATACCCCAGGCGAATATACCGATACTCCGTTTTTCAGCCGCGGAGCAGCCATAACCCCGGCTTATGACGCGGATATAGTCTGCTTCTGCCATGACTGCGGAAACGATATCTGCCGCCTTCCCCAGATGTTTTCCATGAGCTTTGCGAAACCGGTTATCGGAATAGTTACAAAAGCGGACAGCGACGATGTTTCCACCGAACAGGCGGAACTCTTTCTCCATAACGCGGGCGCAAGGCATATCGTCATAACAAGCTCCCTCACCGGAAGGGGAATCGAGGAACTTATAGACCTTATCAATACGATCGACCTCAACGATTACTGATATTTCGGTCAACGAATCCGGGTGTTTCAAAAATACTGCAAAATGCCGGAAAACGGCTGTTTATCCGTGTTAAATGTATTAACGGGTTAATATAAATTTAATAAATTTAATAGAAAAATTGTACTTGACAGCAAGGACCTTCAAGTATATAATAAGACTGTTACATTTATGTACAAAGAACAGAAATTGTTCTTAGCTCCAGCCCAATGGCGAAGGAGGGAAACAGATTATGGCAGAAATTCATGTAAAAGAAAATGAATCTCTTGACAGCGCTCTCAGACGTTTTAAACGTTCCTGCGCTCGCTCCGGCGTTCTTGCAGAAGTCAGAAAGCATGAGTGCTATGAGAAGCCTTCGGTAAGACGTAAAAAGAAATCCGAAGCAGCTCGTAAGAGAAAGTATTGATTTCTAACAGAAAAAAGAGGATGGCGGACGGCTTATAAGCTGTCCGCTTTCTTATTTTTCTGAAAAAAGGAAAGGAGAGAAAATTTTGTCCCTTTTAAAACCGGACTTCCGTTTTGATCGGATAACGGATATCACAGCGGAAGATTTGAAAAAAGCGGGAACAAAACTTGCGATGCTTGACGCAGACAACACCCTTTCCCTTCACGGTTCCCAGATTCCTTATGAAGGAGTTGCGGAATGGATCGAAGAAATCAAAAAAAGCGGCATTGAGCTTGTTATAATTTCCAATAACAGCAAAAGCCGGATAAAACCTTTTGCGGAAAAGCTGGGCTTGCCTTTTGTTTCAAAAAGCGCAAAGCCCCTTCCGAAGGGTTTTAAAAAAGCCTGTGAAAAATTCGCTTTAGGACCGGAGGAAACCGCGGTTATCGGCGACCAGATTTTCACCGACGTTGTCGGAGGAAAATTTTTCGGCGCAAAGGTTTTTCTTACGGAACCTCTTGGTCCGGAAACGGATTCTTTTATAAAAATAAAAAGAAAAATTGAAAAATTCATAAGATAAAGAAGTGGAGGAAATAATAATGGACAGAATCAGAAGACTTTCCCAGATGCTTCCCGAGGATATTGACGCAGCTCTTATCACTTCGGATACCAACAGACAGTACTATACCGGTTTTACTTCCAGCGCAGGCGCTCTTCTTGTAACAAGAGAAAAAGCCGTTCTTCTTCTTGACAGCCGTTATATCGAAGCAGGTTCCAAAAAAGTAACCGATGCAGAAGTCGTTCTTATGACCGACATGGCAAAACAGCTCAACGAGCTTTTTGAAGAACTCCACGTCAAAACCGTCGGAATCGAATCCGGCTATATGACCGTTGAAAGCCTTTTCAGCCTCCGCAAAGTTCTTAATGCTCAGCTCCTCGATGATCCGAGAATCAACTCCATCATTCTTCAGCAGAGAAAAATCAAATCTGAAGAAGAGATGAAAGAAATCCGCGCAGCACAGGCTATCACCGATAAAGCATTTATCCATATGCTCGATATGATCAAACCCGGCCTTTGTGAAAAAGATCTCCAGCTTGAGCTCGACTACTTCATGCTCCGCAACGGCGCAACCGGACTTGCTTTCGAAACCATTCTTGCAGCAGGTGCAAATGGTTCCATGCCCCATGCAGTTCCCAGCATGAACGTAATCAAAGAAGGCGACTTCGTAACCATGGACTTCGGCGCAGCACATAACGGCTATTGCTCCGATATGACCAGAACCGTTGCAGTGGGCAAAATTTCCGAAGAGCAGGAAAAAGTTTATAACCTCGTTCTCGATGCACAGCTTGCAGCTATCGATGCAGTAAAAGCAGGCGTTCCCTGCAACTCCATCGATGCTGTCGCAAGAGATATGATCTATGGCGCAGGTTATGAAGGCAGATTCGGCCACGGACTTGGCCACAGCCTCGGACTTGAAATCCACGAGAACCCCAGATTCTCTCCTCTCTGCTCCGAACTTACCGAAGCAGGCATCGTAATGAGCGTTGAACCCGGTATTTATCTCGACGGTCAGTTCGGTGTCAGAATCGAGGATATCGTAATGGTAACCGAAGACGGCTGCGAAGTTATCACCAAGAGCGAAAAGAAACTCATCACTCTTTAATTTAAAATTTCGAGCACCGGTGTTTTCATCGGTGCTCAATTATTGATTATTACAAAAGGATTCCCGGAGGGAAAGGCTTCTCCTTGAGGAGAAGCTCCGCCGAAGGCGGTGATGAGGTGTATAACCGGAAAAATGCTGAATCTTCGGACAACACCTCATCCGTCATTTCCTTCGGAAATGCCACCTTCCCCTCAAGGGGAAG
>JAZTXW010000052.1:0-10511 GCA_045636625.1 Oscillospiraceae bacterium | reverse complement strand
GTTTCCGACCTTGAATCCGGCGCAAGAATCGAAGCAGACAGCGAAAAAGAAGATCCGCTTGATTTCTGCCTTTGGAAAGCCGCAAAACCCGGCGAACCCAGCTGGCCCTCTCCCTGGGGTGAAGGCAGACCCGGCTGGCATATCGAATGCACCGCTATGATTAAGAATCACCTTGGCGAAACCATCGATATCCATTGCGGCGGACAGGACCTTATCTTCCCCCACCATGAAAACGAAATCGCACAGGGCGAATGCTGCACCGGTCACGAATACGCAAGATACTGGATGCACAACGGATATATCAACGTTGACAACGTAAAAATGTCCAAATCCCTCGGAAACTTCTTCACCGTACGCGACGTTGCTGAAAAATACGGTTACGAACCCATCAAATACATGATGATCCAGGCACATTACAGAATGCCTCTCAACTATACCCTTACCGTAATCGAATCCGCAAAAGCTTCTCTTGAAAGAATGTACACCTGCCGCGACAACCTTGATTTCGCAATCGAAAACGCACCGGCAGAAAACATGGGCGGCGAAGAAGAATTCATCGCAATGCTCGGCGAAAAGAAACAGGCATTCATCACCGCAATGGACGATGACCTCAACACCGCAGATGCAGTTGCTGTAATCTTCGATCTCGTTCGTGAGATCAACACCTTCATCACCACTCCTCACGCAAAATCCGCGCTTGAAGCAGCAGCAGAACTTTTCGATGCTCTTACCAACGTTCTCGGAATCCTTTATAACCGCAAAAAGGAAAGCCTTGAGGAAGAGGTCGAAAATCTTATCGCAGCAAGACAGGCTGCAAGAAAAGAACGCAACTGGGCTGAAGCGGACAGAATCCGTGATGAACTCAAAGCCATGGGAATCGTTCTTGAGGATACCCCCCAGGGTGTAAAATGGAAAAAAGCATAAAATATGGAACTTCAGAAAACTTATAATTTCAGGGTGGATACCGCCGCGCAAAACGAAAATCACGCCCTGACTCTTTCCGCTCTTCAAAGGGTTATCGTAACCGCTTCGGAAGAACATCTTAAAAACATCGGGCTTGACGTTCCCAAACTTATGAAGGAATACGGCGTTTCCTGGATCCTTCTTTCGTTAAGCGTAAATATAAAAGACCCGATCCGCTCCGGTGAACTTCTTTCTGTAAAAACATGGCATACCAACAAAAAAGGTCCTTATTACCGCCGTGATTTTGAAATCCGCCACGAGGACGGAACCGTTGCGGCAGAAGCCGCAACCTTTTCCTCCATCTTCGATATGGAAAGCCGCAGACTTTGCAATAACGAAAAAGTTCTTGAACTTGTTGAGGAACTCGGTGAAGGAAAAGAACTTTTTGATGCCAACACAAGAATCCGTATAAAACCGGAGGAACTCCCTGCGGTTATCTCCCAAAAAGTTATGCCAAGCTGGATAGATGCTCTCGGTCATACCAACAATTTGCGCTACGGCGACCTTATTGTTGATGCCCTTCCGGAAGAAGCAAGGGCAAACCTCGGGAATCTTTCCAGATATGAGATCGGTTTTACCGGTGAACTTCGCCTTGGCGAAAACGTTGAACTTCGCCTTAAAGAAGAAAACGGCGACATCCTTGTTGCGGGAATCCGCTCTTCCGATGAAAAACCGGCCTTCCTTGCAAAACTTCAGTTCTGAAAAAACAACAAAAAAAGCCTCACCTGCTGAAAACAGGCGAGGCTTTTTTATTTTTAAAATTATTCTTCGGAAGGAGTTTCTTCGTTTTCGGGAACTTCCTCAACAACCGGAGCGGGAGGATTCATGATATCCTCAAATTCTTTTCCGGTTACTTTTTCCTTATCCATAAGAACCGCTGCGACAGCATCAAGTTTGTCGCGGTGTTCGCGAAGAATGGATTCGGTTTTTTCGTAAGCTTCGTCAACAAATCTTCTGATTTCGCTGTCGATATCGGAAGCAATGTCATCAGAATAATGCTTGCCCTGGCCATAATCTCTTCCAAGGAAAACTTCGTTTTCGTCGGAACCGTAAACTATCGGACCAAGCTTTTCGCTGAAACCATAGCGGGTGACCATGTTTCTTGCGATTCTTGTTGCGCGTTCAAGGTCGTTGGAAGCACCGGTGGAAATATCGCCGAGGACGATTGCTTCCGCAACGCGTCCGCCAAGAAGGGTGCAAAGTTCTTCTTCCATATATCTCTTGGTGACGTAGTTTCTGTCCTCAACAGGAAGGCTCATGGTGTAGCCGCCGGCATAACCGCGAGGGATGATGGAAATTTCGTGAACGGGGTCCTGGGTTTCGCAGAAATAGGTTACAACCGCGTGTCCCGCTTCGTGATAGGAAGTGAGGCGTTTGTCTTTTTCGTTTACCTTTTTGGAACGTTTTTCCGGACCTGCAACAACTTTAATGGTTGCTTCCTCGATTTCTTTCATGGTGATAGCTTTCTTTTTGCGTCTTGCGGCAAGAAGAGCAGCTTCGTTGGTAAGGTTTTCGAGCTCCGCACCGGTGAATCCCGCTGTGGATTTTGCGATAACGCCGAGGTCAACGTCAGGACCGAGAGGTTTGTTTCTGGTGTGGATCTTAAGAATTGCTTCGCGTCCTTCAACGTCAGGAGCACCGACTACGATCTGGCGGTCAAAACGTCCGGGACGGAGAAGCGCCGGGTCAAGGATATCTGCGCGGTTGGTTGCCGCCATAACGATGATTCCGGTGTTGTTGCCGAAACCGTCCATCTCAACAAGAAGCTGGTTAAGGGTCTGCTCACGTTCATCGTGTCCGCCGCCGAGACCTGCGCCTCTGTGACGGCCGACTGCGTCGATTTCATCAATGAAGATGATTGCCGGGGCATTTTTCTTTGCTTCGCCGAAAAGGTCGCGAACACGGCTTGCGCCGACACCGACAAACATTTCAACAAAGTCGGAACCGGAAATGGAGAAGAACGGAACGCCTGCTTCGCCTGCAACAGCCCTTGCAAGAAGGGTCTTACCGGTACCGGGCTGTCCCATAAGGAGGACGCCTTTCGGAATTCTTGCGCCAAGAGCGTTGAACTGGTTCGGGTGTTTAAGGAACTGGACGATTTCCTCAAGTTCCTCTTTTTCTTCGTTGCATCCCGCAACGTCTTTGAAGGTTGTGGGTTTGTCGCCCGCTTTATCCTTATATTTTGCCTTGGCAAAATCCATGACTTTTCCGCCGCCCTGCTGGCGCATCATGAAGAACCAGAAAATCGCCATTGCACCGATAAGGAGAAGGGTGGGAAGCATGGATATCCACCAGGGAGTTTCTTTTATAGGAAGATAATCCGGCTGCATTTCGGTTGCGGAAAAGCCGTTCTGCTCGTTGATCGTATCGATATCGGTAAGGAATACGGAAACGTTCGGAACAAGATATTCCATTGTTTCGCCTTTATCTTTTCCTTCGGCGGGTTTCTTGGTAATGGTAAGTTCGCCGGTTCCGAGATCGAGGATGTAGCTTTCGACTTCAGCGTTTTCAAAAAGCTGGAGAATTTCGTAATACTTCGGTTTTACTTCCTCTTCCTTGTTCATAGTGAACATGAAGGAGGTAAGGAAAAGCAAAAGCACGATTGCAAGAACATAAGTGACTATGGTTTTTATTTTGTTGCTCAAAAAAATATCAACTCCGATTTATATTTATGCTCCCGATTCAAAGGAGCTTTAAAACAATTATTTTTCGTAAATTTCGGGTTTAAGAACGCCGATATACGGAAGGTGGCGGTACTGCTGGTCATAGTCAAGACCATAACCTACAACAAATTCATCCGGAACGGTGAAGCAGAAATAATCCGCGTGAACGTCGGCAATTCTGCGTTCCGGTTTATCAAGAAGGGTTGCGATTCTGATGGAAGAAACGTTTCTCTGTCTGAGAAGGTTGCTGAGATAGGAAAGGGTCATTCCGCTGTCAAGGATATCCTCAACGATAAGAATATCTTTTCCGGAAAGATCGTGGTCAAGGTCTTTAAGAATTTTTACAACGCCGGAAGTTTTTGTTCCGCCGCCATAACTTGAAACGGACATGAAGTCGATGTTAAGCGGAATGGAGATCGCTCTCATAAGGTCTGCCATAAAAATTACAGAACCTTTAAGAACCGCAACAAGCATAAGATTTTTGCCTTCATAATCCTTGCTGATCTGTTTTCCGATTTTTTTAACTGCTTTTTTGATGTCCTTTTCAGAAATAAGGATTCTTTCGATGTCTTCTTCAATAGTATGCATTTTTACGCTTCCCTTTCATCAGAAATCATTTATTTTTCCGGCGGTTTTGATCGCCGCAACGTTGACTGTTTTTTCCGAAAGCCTTGCCCTTTTTGCGGCGCCAAGACCTTCGACCCAGAGCACCCCTTCATCGTCGGCAACAACCATTACGGAATTTCGCTTTTCCGCGGGGATTTTTTCTTCGATGAAAAGTTTTTTAAGGGTCTTCGTTCCGCCGTGGATATCGGCTTTGTCGCCTTCGGTTCGGGAACGGATGACCGCTTTGCCCTTTATTTTATCAAAATCAAATGTATCTTTTAAGACAAAATTATTAAGTTTATATGAATTTTTGAACTCATCATAAGGAATAACCGAAATTTCGGCCGTTTTTTCCGAAGAAAGTTCAAATTTTCCGGATGCAAAATCCTTTTTTTCAATTTCCGGGGATTTTTCCGCTTTTGTTTCCTTAAAAACAAATCCGCTTTTCTGGACGAGATATTCGTTTTTTGAAAGTTCCTCTTTAAAATCCCCGGTCCCGAACCTTTCCGCAAGGCGAAGGGTCCTTTCAAAATCGAAAGCAAAACCGAAGTTTTCAAGGATCATGGAGGCTGCTCTGTTTTTAAGAGCGGGATGTGCTTTTTTTAAAACCGCACCGTCAAAACCAGCTTCGGTTTTTGATTTTTCAAGAAGCGAAGCCGCTTCGGAATCAATAAAATCCCGGGTTTCCGAAAGATTTTTTGAAAGGCGGAGAAAAGCTTTTTCAAAACCGGGGTTGATCTCTTTCATAACCGGAATTACCCCATGGCGGATTTTGTTGCGGGTGTATTCGTCAGTAAGATTGGTGCTGTCGGTGACGTAATCGATGCCGTGCTCGTTTGCATAGGCTTCGATCTGTTCCCTTGAAAATTCAATCAGCGGACGGATTATTTTTCCGCGGACAGGCGGAATCCCGCAGATTCCCGAAAGGGAAGCACCTCTTGCTGAATTGAAGATATATGTTTCGGCACAGTCCGAAAGGCTGTGGGCTGTCGCGATTTTTGCGTTCGCTCCAAGTTCGTTTGCACAGTGCTCAAAAAACTCATAGCGGAGCTTTCTTCCCGCCTCTTCGGTGCTCATGTGGTGTTTTTCGGCGTATTCCGCTGCGTTTGCGCTCAAAACCCTGCATTCAATTCCGTATTTTTCGCAAAGGTCCCGGACAAATGCTTCATCACGGTCGCTTTCGCTTCCGCGAAGGTTGTGGTTTATGTGCGCACAAAGGATTTTGAAACCCATCTCCGTGCTCAATTGCCGGAGAACATGGAGCAGAACGGAAGAATCGCATCCGCCCGAAACCGCCGCAACTATTCCGTCACAGTTTTCAAGCATATTATGGTGCTCGATAACCTTTTTAACCGCTTCAATGTTAAGCGGTGCGGTGCTCATCGGTCTTCCTCCAACGTTGTGAACTTGGTGAACTGGCCGTCCCAGCAAAGGGTTGCTGTTCCCGTTTCGCCGTGGCGGTTTTTCGCAACGATAACTTCAACGGTGTCCGCCTCCGGAGTTGCCACGCCTTCCTGCTGCTGGTAATAAGATTCACGGTAAAGGAACATTACGATATCCGCATCCTGCTCGATTGAACCGGATTCACGAAGGTCGGAAAGCATTGGTTTATGTCCCTGTCTGCTTTCGGTTCCACGGGAAAGCTGGGAAAGAACGATTACCGGAACGTTAAGTTCCTTTGCCATAAGTTTAAGGTTTCTGGTCATTTCGGAAACTTCCTGAACGCGGTTGTCGCTGCGTTTTCCGGAAGACATAAGCTGAAGATAGTCGATTATAACAAGATCGAGATTTTTTACTCTTCTGAGTTTTGCCTTCATTTCAGAAACGGTGATGCCGGCGGTATCGTCAATAAGGATATTTGTCTTGTTGAGCATCTGTGCCGCTTCCGCAAGTCTTGTCCAGTCGGAAGCTTCAAGAGAACCGATACGGAGCTTCCAGCTTTCCACCATTGCTTCGCAGGAAAGCATACGGGAAGTGATCTGTTCGGAACTCATTTCGAGCGAGAAGATAGCAACGTTCTTTTTCTGCTTCATCGCAACTTTTGCGGCGATATTAAGCGCAAAGCTTGTTTTACCAAGACCCGGACGGGCCGCGATTATTACAAGGTCGGATTTATTGAGTCCGCCGAGTTTTCCGTCAGCGGCGGAATAACCGGTTTTAACACCGAGATACTGTTCCCTGTCTTCGCCCGAAAGTTTGTTGATTCGGTCATAGGCTTCGATAAGGGTGTCGCTTATGGGAATAAGTCCCCTTGCGTCCCTTCCCTGGCGGATATCATAAATTTTCTGCTCCGCGGAATCAAGAAGGATCTTTCCTTCCGCACCGCTTTCCCTTGCGTTATTAAGAATATCGCTGGAAATTTCGATAATGTTTCTGGTAAGCTGTTTATCAAGAATTATATCGACATAGGCGCCAAGATTCCTTACGGAAGGAACGATATCAATAAGGCGGGAAAGATAGATTTTTGCTTCCTGTTCGCTTTGGAAAATTTCTTCTTCCTTTGCGGCTTCAAGAAGAGTTATGAAGTCAACCGGTTCACCTGAAGTGAACATCCGGACCATTTCGTTAAAAATCGCTTTGTGCTGCGGACGATAGAAAGCGTCCGGGCGGAGCCTTTCCACCAGTTCGGAAAGACAGCCGGGTTCAACAAGAACCGCACCGAGAACACTCTGTTCCGCCTCAAGGCTATAAGGCAGATCCATTCCAAGCAAAAGCGGATTATCGTTTTCCAATGTTTTCACCTCTTTAAGGGAAAATAATTATTCAGAAACAAGAACAAAGATCTTTGCGGAAACACCGTGGCCGAATTTTACTTCCGCATTGAAGGTTCCATAGGTTTTGATATCGCCTTCAAGAGAAACTTTTTTCTTATCAACTTCGATTCCGAACTGTTTTTTGATTTCAGCTGCAACGTCTGCTGCGGTGATGGAACCGAAAAGTTTTCCGCCGTTTCCTGCAACGCCGGTGAATTTTACGGTTTTTTCTTTGATAACAGCTGCGGAATCCATTGCAGCCTGTTTTTCAAGAGCAAGTTTGCGTTCCTTTGCGGCTTCTTTCTGTTTAAGTTCGTTAAGAGCCTGGGAAGTTGCTTCCATTGCAAGTTTTTTGGGAAGAAGGAAGTTTCTTGCATAACCGTCGGAAGCGTTTATAAGCTCGCCTTTTTTGCCGGAACCTTTTACGTCTTCGAGAAGAATAACTTTCATATCAAATATCTCCTTTCGGGTAAGCCCGAATTCAAACGGGCACTTTTTTAAATTTATTCGTCCGCATGTCCTGCGGCTTTTTCATAATAATCGTCGATTGCGGCCAAAAGTCTGTCCTTCGCCGCCTCGGGAGTGATATCGGGAATCTGGGCGCCCGCCATTGTCTGGTGACCGCCGCCGCCAAGAGCTTCCATAATAACCTGGACGTTCATTCCGCCAAGGCTTCTTGCGGAGAAGGAAACCCCGACCGGTGTTTTATACATTACAACGGAGGAAGCAACGCCCTTTATCGCAAGAAGTTCATCCGCCGCCTGCGGTGCAACGATTCCGATATCTTCATAGGATTTTGCGAAGGAAACAGCACAGCCGCGGTAAATTTCCGCTGTGGAAACAATTTTTGAACGGTGCTGATAGCTTGAAAGCGTTCCGCTGAAAAGTTCCTTTACCTTAACGGTATCCGCGCCCATTTTTTTGAGATAAGCCGCCGCTTCAAAAGTTCTTACGCCCGCTCTCATGGAAAAACTCTTTGTATCAAGCATGATTCCCGCAAGAAGCGCTTCCGCTTCGGCTTTTTTGATTTTGCATCTTCCGTCAAGATACTGGAGAAGCTCCGTTACCATTTCTGAAGCGGAAGAAGCATAGGGTTCGTGATAGAAAATGACCGCGTTGTCGATGCTTCCCACCATTCTTCTGTGGTGGTCGATTACAACAACGTTGCGGCAGGAAGCGAAAATCTCCTTGGATTCAAGAAGGCTTGCCGTATGTGTATCAACGATGATAAGAAGGGTTCCGTCGTTTATTTTTGCAAGACCTTCTTCCGGAGAGATGAAAAGTTCAAGAGTTCCGGCTTTTTCGGTTTTGTCGATAAGGGGCTTTGCAAGGCAGGTTTCGCGGTTTACCACGATATTGCAATCCTTTTCCATATCCCTTACGCCTTCCGCCATTCCTATGGCTGCGCCGATGCAGTCAAGGTCGCCGAAACGGTGACCCATAACAATAACGTTGGAACTGGATTCGATAAGGTCCGCAAGCGCGGCCGCAACAACCCTTGTTTTTACTTTGGTTCGTTTTTCAACGCCTTTTGCAAAACCGCCGTAAAATTCGTATCCGTTAACGGTTTTTACCGCCGCCTGGTCGCCGCCGCGTCCAAGTGCCATTTCAAGCGCCTGGAGAGAAAAATCGTTAAGCTTATCAAGAGAATAATCTCCCCTTGCAACACCGATCGAAAGCGTTACCGGAAGTTCTTCGCTTGTAAGGATCTTTCTTGCGCGGTCAAGGATCGAAAATCTTTCCTCCTCCATTTTGCGCAGATATTTTTCTTCAACGATCGCAACGTATTTGGAACTTGAGTTGCGCTTTAAAAAAGCGTGGTTTTCGCTTACGAAATCCTCAAAAAGTTTTTCAACTTCGCCCTTGATCCAGCTTTTTTCGCTTTCCCTGCAGTTTGCGAAAAGTTCCTCAAGGTTATCAAGAGTTATGGAAAGGACCGCCGGACGGCTTTCTTCATAAAGCTTTTCGGCTTTTCTCTCGTTGGTCTTATCGATAAAATAGAAGGCATAAAGTTTTTCGCCCATTTCCGAAGAACTTGTTGCGCAAACAAAATAATTTCCGTTACGGAAAACAACTTCGCAGCCTTCGCCGGAAGAAACTTTTTCGATATTAAAACCCGCAAAAAGATCCTTTACGTTTTTTCCAAAGCATTCTTCGCCTTTTACAACCGAATCATGGAAAAGACTGTTGTTCCAGATAACAAGTCCTTCGCTGTCGGTAACGGCTACCGGAAGCGGGAATTTTGTAAGGGCGTCGCTTTTTACCGCGCCAAGCCTTCCTCCGATATATTCAAGAAATTTTCTTGAATCACGCCTTGCGGCAAAAAGTCTCCAGATTCCGAAGACCAGAGCCGCAGCCGTTATGACAAGCTGTAAAGCAAAAATTTTCCGGTCATAACCCGCTGCCATGGCTGTGAGGATTATTATCACCGCCATGAAAGCAATAAGCGTTATTTCAAGAAGGTCGATTTTCTTTTTCATCAAAAATGCCTCCTTTTATTCAAAAATGGGTACACTTTTAAGCATATATATTGTATTATATCAAAACCCCAATTAAGTTGCAATAAGATGTAATTAAAATATAATTTTATATAATAAAAAAGCACCGCCGAAGCGGTGCTTTTTATTTGATCAGAAAATTATTTTCTGAAAACGATCTCAACAGTATCCTGTGCGATCATGAGTTCTTCGTTGGTCGGGATTACCCAAGCTTCAACTTTGCTGTCGCCGGTGGAGAATTTAGCTTCTTTGCGGCTTGCGTTGCGGTTGAGTTCTTCGCCGACAGAAAGGCCGAGGTATTCCATGTCGGAGCAGATTGCGCCACGCTGTACGTCGGAGTTTTCACCGATACCGCCGGTGAAGATGATTGCATCTACGCCGCCCATTGCTGCTGCATAGCCGCCTGCGATTTTCTTGATCTGATATGCGAACATATCAAGAGCAAGCTGTGCTCTGTGGTTGCCTTCTGCTGCTGCGTTTTCAAGGTCACGGCAGTCGGAGGAAAGTCCGGAAATTCCGAGGAAGCCGGATTTTTTGTTCATAAGGGTTTCCATCTGTGCAGGGGTAAGGCCTTCTTTGTCCATGATGTAGGTTACAACGGAAGGATCGATGCCGCCGCAGCGGGTTCCCATTACGAAACCGTCAAGAGGGGTAAGGCCCATGGAAGTGTCGCAAACTTTGCCGTCTTTAACTGCGGAAAGGGAAGAACCGTTACCGAGGTGGCAGATGATAAGTTTGGTTCCTTCGGGATCTTTACCGGTGATTTCGAAATATCTCTTGGTGATGAAACGATGGGAAGTTCCGTGGAAGCCATAACGGCGGATGGAATATTTTTCATAGTATTCATAAGGAATACCGAACATGTATGCTTTTTCGGGCATGGTCTGATGGAAGGAGGTATCGAAAACAGCGACCATGGGAGTTTCTTTTCCGAAAACTTCCTGGCAAGCTTTCATAGCAACAGCCTGGGGCGGGTTATGAAGAGGGCCAAGATCGCGGAATTTTACGCCGATATCGTCGATAAGTTC
>JAZTXW010000051.1:0-1871 GCA_045636625.1 Oscillospiraceae bacterium | reverse complement strand
TATTACGCAGAAAAGGAGGTCCTGCATTATGATAGGAGATATGCATTGCCATACCACCATGTCCGATGGTTCCACAAGCCCGGAAATGCTTGTTCAGTTTGCCGTTGATGCGGGGCTTGATTTTATTGCTGTCACCGACCATGATACCATGGCGGGAGTTCAGACTGCCGTAAATCTCGGCAAGCGCAAGGGACTTAAAGTTATTCCCGGTGTTGAAGTTTCAACTTATGATTCCAAAACCGGAAGAAACGTTCATCTTCTTTGCTATATGCCGAAAAAGACCGAAAAGCTTGAAAAACTTATAAACGGAACCCTTAAAAACCGCAACGAAGCGATAAAAGGCGTTATCGAAGAAATTTCAAGACATTATCCCATAACTTTTGAGGATGTCCGCAGAGCAGCGGGAAACGCCCAGTGCATTTATCGCCAGCATGTTGCCCGTGCGCTTATGGAGCGCGGATATACTGACGCAATATTCTCCGATCTTTACGGAAAAGCATTCGGAGAGATTTCTTATAAAGTAAGTTTCCCTGAGGTAAGGGAAGCGGCTGATATAATCAACCAAAGCGGCGGAATCTGCTGTCTTGCACATCCGGGAAGATATGATTCCATCGAGCTTGCCTGGGAGCTTGCTGAAACCGGAAGAATTCAGGCTATAGAACTTTCCCATCCCGCAAACAGCGAAAGCGACAGGGAAGAAATCGAAAAAATCATCAGGAAGTATTGGCTTGTTCCCCTTGGCGGAACGGATTATCACGGCTATTACAGCAGCCATCCTCATCCGCTCGGTACCTGCACGACTCCGGGAGAGGCTCTTGATGCTTTGATAAAAGTCAGGGAAAGAGCTTAATAAATGATTTGTCCGGGACAGGGTGCGAAAAGCGCTTTGTCCCGTTTTGCTTATTTTGCAAGCGGAGGTGACGCAATGTACGGTACTGATGACAGCGATATGAAGATCGTTGGAAAAAGGCTTCAGCCCATTGATGAAAGCGATATTGAAGCAAAGCTTTATAACCATGAGCATGAAAACGGAAACCTTGAAAAAGCTCATAGTATAGGCAGATTTTTTGCGGAAGCACTTATGAACACCGACGGTTTTGCTTATGAAAAAAATCGTGCTTCTGATTTTGAAGCGCGCAACCGCAGCATACTTTTTGCCTTTACTGCCGACAGAGTTCTCGGTACGTTTATGCCGAACCACATCATTGCGCGTTCTGCACAGAACGAGTTTTTTGATGAAATCCGCCGCCGCGATATCGGCCTTTATGAATCGATTTCCCGTTCCGGAGCATTTTCTATGTATCTTCTTTGCGGAAGAAAGGGCGACGGACGCTATATCGGAGTCGGAAAAGTTTATGCGGGGGTCATTCGCCGTCCGGAAGACGAATCTGTTGTTCTGAAAGCTGATGAAATTTACGAAAAATACTTCAATTTCTGCATTGAGCACATAAAAAACATAGAATTTGCTTTTTGAGCATTGAACGAAAACAGAAAAAACAGCAGCAAGAGAGCCGAAAGGCTCTCTTTTTATATTCTAAAGTATATCAACGTGCTCAAATGAGAGCGAAAAGTTTGCGGATTATTCTATCGTGCTCAACAAAAAAACTCGCGGTGCTCAAAAAAGAGAGATTCGCTTTAGCTGACTAAAATGTCAATAGGAAAATGCAAAAAAAACTTCATTTTATTTAAGTATTTTTCTTATAATATACTTTACAAATCGGAACAACATCTGTATAATATAGCTGTATAGGACTTGGAGTGCGTCTATAGGTGCGCCCTTAAGTTAATATCTATATTTTGGAACAGGAGGAAGTATAGCATGTCTCAGAACAATGAATACTCTTTGCCGCCTCGCTCGATACAGGAGTATG
>JAZTXW010000050.1:0-18772 GCA_045636625.1 Oscillospiraceae bacterium | reverse complement strand
GGATAAAATCCTTCAGCAACGGAGCAGGCGATTGCCGCAAGAGTGTCGCTGTCGCCGCCCATGGAAATTGCTTTTCGAAGGGTGTCTTCAAAACTTTCCGCCTCGAAGAAAACCTGAAGCGCAACCGGAACGGTTCCCTGGCAAGTTTCATCAAAAGAATAATCCGGGCGGATTTCATCAAGAGTTTTGCTGAAATCATATCTGTATTTAAGTTCGATATAGCGCTTGATATAATCTTTGGTTCGGCCGTTTCTTGCAAGATAGATTGCCGCAGCGGTTGCTTTTGCGCCTTTGATTCCTTCTTCATGGTCGTGGGTAACTTTTGCGCTTATTTCCGCAAATTTTTCAACTTTTTCAAGGCTGTGGAAAAACCATGCAACAGGGGAAACACGCATTGCAGAGCCGTTTCCAAAACTTCCGTAAGGTTTGGGGTCGGAAGAGGAAAGCCATTCGCTGAAACGGTTTCCGTATCCTGCATCGGGATAGAGTTTTCCGTATTTTTTCATGGCTTTTACCATTTCTTTTTCGGTTTTTGCTTCATTTCTTCCGCCTTTGATAAGGGCTTCCGCAACGGCAACGGTCATGACAGTATCATCGGTAAAAAAACAATCTTCGCCGATTATGGAAAAATCGGTTGTTTTGATATTGTTGAATTCATATATGCTTCCGGCAATGTCGCCGATTATTGCACCAATCATTTTAAATCCTCCGGTCAAAATTAATCTATTTTATATAATACCATAAGAAAAGTCAATCTTCAAGTATGAATAAGCCTTCCCCTTGAGGGGAAGGTGTTAGCAAAGCTGACGGATGAGGTGTTATTTATCCCCGAATTTTTCAAGTTCCGGATTTTTTATCTATTTTCTTTTTTTTACTTTTTTCCGACAAACAAAAGGTGATTGCTCCTTCCGAGCATTTCCGGTTTTTCACAGCAATAATAGTGATATCGGAGATAAATTTCATAATCTTCTTCGTCAAGCCTGTTTATTTTCTCCGCCATAAGTTCCGAAACACCGTCGGAAGCGACTTCGTGAATAATTTTTATTCCGCCATTTTTAAGAATTTCGCGGCAGCCGTCAACAGTATGAAAAACGAAAGGAAAGTCATCCATTTTAAAAGTTTCGCGATTAAAATCACCGTTTTTGATGTAATCAGAATCGTAATTGAGTTCAGTAATAAAAATCATGTCGTTTCCGATAAAGGCAAAGAACAAGACGGCGTCTTTTTTTGCAACGCGCTTCGCTTCAGAAATAGCTTTTTGTCTGTCTTCTTCGCTGTGAAGATGATAAAGCGGTCCGAACATCAGAACGATATCAAAACTTTCGTCCGGATAATGAGAAAGATCAACCGCATTTCCTTGAATGAGTTCGATTTTATGTTCCGGTTTAATTCTTCTTTTAAAAGAGGCTATGTTATTGTCCGCAAGTTCAAGGGAGAAAACTTCATAACCCTTTTCGGCAAAATAAAGGCTGTATTCTCCTGCGCCTGCACCGATATCAAGAATTTTCATTCCGGGTTTAAGATATTTTTCGATATATTTAACGGTGGTCAAAAATTCAACTCTTGCGGCTTTTGAAGAAAGCCTGTGTTCCTCATCAAAAATGTCATAAGTGCGGTTTATCTGTTCAATTTCGTCTTTTATTTCAAAAAGCTCTTTAAAATCCATCGTAATCCTCCTTAATCAAAAAGGCAGACGGTCTTGTTCCGTCTGCCTTTTTTATGCTTCAGAAAAATCAGTCTTCAAACTGATCAAAGAATTTGGGGTTTTTGGGGCAGGAGCTTTCGTCAACTTCGATAGTTGCGGAAGCAAGATAGGTTCCCGCTTTAACAGCTTTTGCAAGGCTGTAACCTTTGGTAAGGCCCATAACTGTTCCGGAAAGGAAGGCATCTCCCGCACCGGTTGTATCGACAAGGTTGCAGGGGCAGCAGGGGCAATGTCCTTCTTCACCGGTGCGGCCGTCAAAGAAAACCGCTCCGTTTTTACCCATGGTGACAACCATCGAAGGAACTTTAAGTTCCGCGGATTTTTCTTTTACGACTTTGAGCATTTGTTCGGAATCAAAATCTTCAAGATCCATTTCAAAGAATTTTCCGGCTTCGATTTCGTTGCAGATATAGCAGTCAACTCTGCTGAGAAAATCGGGGCGTTTTCCGATTACGCTGAGGTTGCCGACGATAACATATACTTTTTTATTATATTTTTCAGCAAGGGAAAGAACTTTTTCCGCAATAGCTTCATTGGTATCGATTTCAAGAACAATGTTTTCACATTTTTGAACGATTTCTTCGCCTTTGGCGCCGATAAAAGATTCAAGCGCATCAAGGTCGGGCATCTGGGAAGTTGAACCAGCGAGGTCGCCGTGTTCATCCATAACAGCAAGCCACATACCAACGCCGCCGCTGGGGACCATGGTGATATAATCTGTTCCGACTCCGATATTCTGAAGATGATCAACAACATCCAGTCCGATTGGTGTGTGATCGGCAACACTTACAAAATTAACGGGCATTCCAACGTTTGCAAAATCTTCGCAAACATTGCGGGAAACACCGCCATGAACAATTTTTACGTTGCCAAGGTTGGTTCCGGTGGGAATATATTTCCCAAAGGGAAAACCTTTTACATCAACAAAAGATACGCCAAAAACAGCTGTTGCAGCCAATTTAAACACTCTCCTAATGAATATTGGTAAATACCTTTTGACTATAACATATTTTTTTACAAAAAGCGACATAATTTTGAAAAAATAAAAATAATTTTTTAACATCTTAACTTTCTGAAAATAAAGTGTTATACTAATCAAGTACGAAAATTACCGAAAAGGAGATATATAAAATGAGCGAATGCAATCATGACTGCGAACATTGCGGACAGAACTGCTCATCAAGACAGACTCCCGAAAGCTTTCTTGTTGATCAGAATGAATTTTCCGACGTAAAACACGTAATTGGTGTTGTAAGCGGAAAAGGCGGTGTTGGAAAATCTCTTGTAACTTCTCTTCTTGCCGCCAATATGCAGAAACAGGGTTTTAAAACCGCTGTTCTCGATGCGGACGTAACCGGACCTTCCATTCCGAAAGCTTTCGGAATCACCAAAAAAGCAACCGGTTCCGCCGCAGGAATCATTCCGGAACTTTCCAAAACCGGAATCGAGGTTATGTCTGTAAACCTTCTTCTCCAGGACGAGACCGAACCCGTTGTATGGCGCGGACCGGTTATTGCGGGAACTGTAAAACAGTTCTGGCAGGATGTTGTCTGGAACGATGTTGACTATATGTTTGTCGATATGCCTCCGGGCACCGGCGATGTTCCGCTTACCGTTTTCCAATCTCTTCCCGTTGACGGAATTGTTGTTGTAACTTCTCCCCAGGAACTTGTTGGAATGATCGTTGAAAAAGCGGTAAAAATGGCAGGAATGATGAATATTCCCGTTCTTGCTGTTGTTGAAAACATGTCCGGTTTCAGATGTCCGGACTGCGGAAAAGTTCATAATATTTTTGGCGAAAGCCACATTGATGAGATTGCTGATAAATACGGAATTCCTGTAACCGCAAAAATCCCGATGGATCCTTCTGTTGCGGCAAAATGCGATGCAGGAGATATTGAATATTGCGAAGAAAACTGGCTTGAACCCGTTACAAACGTACTTGCTCAGCTTGGTTGATTGTCGGATTACCCCAACGGAGGACAAAAAATGAACAGGGAAATTGCTGTTGAAACTCTTAAAAAATATAACAAAGTTGCTTTTCATATCCGCCATGCATATACCGTTGAAGGTGTTATGCGTTGGTACGCAAACGAACTCGGATACGGCAATGAAGCGGATTTCTGGGCAACCGTAGGTCTTCTTCATGACGTTGACTTTGAAAACTGGCCGGAAGAACATTGTATAAAAGCTCCGGAACTTCTTTCCGAAGCCGGATTTGATGACAGATTCATCCATGCCGTATGCAGCCACGCCTATGGTATGACTTCCGACGTTGAACCGGAACACATGATGGAAAAGGTTCTTTTTGCGGCGGACGAACTTACAGGACTTATCTGGGCGGCTGCAAAAATGCGTCCGTCAAAAAGCTGCATGGATATGGACGTTTCCAGCCTTAAGAAAAAATTCAAAGACAAAAAATTTGCAGCAGGCTGCAGCCGCGACGTTATAAAACTCGGCGCGGAACGTCTTGGATGGGAACTTGCGGAACTTCTTGAAAAAACTCTTGAAGCAATGAAATCCTGCGAAGCTTCCGTTGAAAAAGAGATGGAAGGCATTGAGGAATAAGGAGGACAAAATGAAATACGATTTTGAAACCCTTGTCAACAGAAGAAACACCGGTTCCCACAAATGGGAAGGAATGTATGCACAGATTCCCGAAGCGGCGGACGGAATTGTTCCGCTTTCCGTTGCGGATATGGAACTTAAAAATCCTCCGGCAATAATTGAAGGACTTAAAGATTATCTGGATAATACTATCCTTGGATATACCGGCGAAACGGAAAATTATTATAAAAGCGTAATTTCCTGGATGGAGCGCCGCCACGGTTTTTCTCCGAAAAAGGAATGGTTTGTAATGACCGCCGGAGTTGTTCCGGCAATCAAGGAAATGGTCGGGGCTTTCACAAAAGACGGAGATTCCGTCCTTATGCTTACTCCGGTTTATTATCCTTTCTATTCAAGCGTTGAAGCAAACGGAAGAACCGTTCTCGGAAGCGAACTTATCCTTGACGGAACAAAATATTCAATCAACTTCGAGGATTTTGCGGAAAAAGCCGCAAGACCCGAAACAACACTCTGCATTCTTTCAAGCCCCCATAACCCCATTGGAAGGATCTGGACAAAAGAGGAACTTTTGAAACTTTGCGAAATCTGCCTTGAAAACAACGTTTTCATAATTTCGGATGAAATTCATTTTGACCTTATAATGCCCGGATACGAACATGTTTCCATGGGTACTTTTGAGGAAAAATATCTCAACAACTGCGCGATCTGCACCGCACCCAGCAAAACTTTCAACCTTGCTGGTCTCCAGACTTCCAATATCTTTATTCCCAACGAGGAATACAGAAACAGAATGACTGCGGCAAGAGGATATTTCTCCCTTAACATCTTCGGCTACAAAGCCTGCGAGCTTGCGTACGACAGATGCGAGGAATGGCTTGATGAACTTCTTCTTTTCCTTGATGAAAACAGAAAATTCGTTGAGGAATACGTTGAGGAAAAAATGCCGGAAGTAAAAGTCCACCGTCTTGAAGGTACGTATCTCATGTGGCTGGATTTCAGAGCATGGGGAATGACCAAAGAAGAGCAGGAGGACTTTATGGTACATAAAGCCCAGGCGATTTTTGACGAAGGCTACGTTTTCGGCGAAGGCGGAATCGGTTTTGAGCGAATCAACATCGCCTGCCCGAAAAAAATCCTTGAACAGACCCTTGAAAGAATCTATAAAGCGAAAAATGAACTTTAAAAGAACACCCTTCGGATTTTCCGAAGGGTGTTCTTATTTATGATATTTTTTTATTGAAAATATATGGATTTCTATAATCGCCGTCAATCGAAATGCTTGTCCATATATATGTGTCATACCAAATGCGTTTTCCTTTAAAAGTTACGCGGTATCCATATTCATTGCCTGCTTCTGTTTTTCCATGAATAGCTGTGGTAAGCCAAATATCTCTTTTGTTTGAGTTCATTTCCGTATGTTCTTTAAGGAATCTTGCTGAAACAAAAACCGGATGTCGTTCTGCGGAATTTTTGATGTTTTCAAGGAATTTATCCTCAAGTTGTTCGGAATATTTATCGGCGAGAAAAGCACGGTATCCTCCGGAACAGGCAGCGGAATCAATAGATACCGGACCGAAAAGACCGATGAGAACATAGGCTGAAATCAAAACTGCAGCAACTGTTCCAAAAATTATAATGATAACTCGCTTTACGTTTATTTTCTTCTTTTCCGGAGCGGGTTTTGTTTCCGGAAAATAAAAATCCTTTCCGGTTGCAAGAAACTGTACAGAAGTATTGAGTAGTTCCGCAAGTTTTATTAGGTTTTCAGTATCGGGGCTTGAAAGATCCTTTTCCCATTTTGAAACGGCCTGCCTTGAAACGCCAAGCTGTTCTGCAATATATTCCTGAGAATAACCGGCGTTTTTCCTTAAGTTTGCAATTCTTTCACCAAGGGTCATCAAATCACCTCCGCAAGGATATATTACCACAAAAGACGGTTGTGTTCCACCAACTATATGTCAACTTTTGGTTGCATCTATGAAAAAATCTCCTGATTTCAAATTAAAAAGCTCCGCTGTTTAATGCGGAGCTTTTTTTAAGGTTTCTTTCTTATAAAACTGTGAACGTCGCTGTGGAATTTTTTCTGGTCATTTTTGTGCTCGCTGATTTCCTTGTTGATAAGCGCGCCGATAAGGATTATATTGGAAAAAAGATAGAGCCAAAGCATAAGGATGATCACCGAAGCAAGGGAACCGTATATTGCGGAATATCTTACCGAAGAGCTTATGAACCATGAGAAAAATCCGCTTACAACCGTAAAAACAAGCGAACCGAAAACTGAACCCGGAAGTACGTTGATATGGCAAGGGCTTCGCCATGCGTTGCAATAATAAACAATATAAAGCATTCCGGTGGAAATGATATTGAGTATTACAAAACGCAGCCAGTTCCAAAGGTTGGCGATATCAAGAAGATTTATGAAATCTATTATCGCAAGAAAAGGTTCAAGAAGGTTTATAAGCCATCTTCCCGCAACAACGGTTATTGCAAGAACATAAACTGCCAAAAGAAAAGCAACGGCATAGATAAAACTGAACGCAAAACGGAGCGCATCGTTTCCGCCGCGGCTTTCAAAAATTTCACGAAGAGTATCTGAAAGTATCCTGAATGCGGAAGCTCCGGTAATAATCGCAGCGGAAATACCGATTATCAGAAGACCGCTTGACTGTGAATCGGCGTAAAAAAGATAATCTTCTATTATGGAAAGAACGCCGGATGGAATAAGTTCGGAAAATTCTTCAAGAAAAAGAACAATGTCTTCGCCAAGGGCGCTTAAAATCCATTGTGCGCAGATAAGCATCGGGAAAAGCGTCATGATGAGATAATATGAAAGCGCGGCGGAAGAACGGTTCATTTTCAGCTTGAAAAATTTTTCGATGATTCCGACTATTCCTTTTATTGAAAAAATATGATTCATCAAAACCTCTGTAAAAATAAATTGATTTATGCTATATTTATATTATACAACATGAAGTCAAGAATCATTATATTACGAAGGAGGCGGATTTTTTGGAGGATTTTGAAAAAATTCTGCTTTATCATTTCGAAAAATATCCGCTTATGACTCCGGTTGATGCGGTAAAACTTTGTTACCAAAGCGCTTTTGGCTGCGGACATCTTGTTAAAAATAAGGAATTTGCTTTGAGCATGCTCGAAAAAGAACTTTCGGAAACGGAAGAGGATTTTAATGCTCGATTGTTTGAACCCATAGGCGGGGGATATGTTCGCCTTGACTTACATAAAGCAAAGGCAGAGAAAATTCCGGAAGAAAAAATTGCGGAAATTTTTATGGAAAGCGCGAATTCCGGCGAAAAAACCGGACTTGAACCGAAAATCGAACTTCTTAAAAAACTTGCAGGAAAGGGAAGCGCGCCTTTTTCTGAAAAGGACCTTTTAAAATATCTTTCCGGATATGACGGCGAAATAGTAAGCCACAGCAGTGTATATAAGGCCGCCTATAATCCCGCATACAGGGTAATTCTGGAAAAACTTGCGGAAAGTTTGCAATAAGCGTCGGTTTATGATATTATAAATTTCAGTTTATTATAAAGTGAGATGAAAAAATGCTTCGTTTCAGAAAAGCAAAAGGAATAAAAAACATAGAGAGAGATTATCATAAAATTCTTACAGCGGATTATTTAAAGGATTTTGTTGAAATAGAACGTTTTATAGAATGCTGCAAATTTTGCCCTAATTATGGTGCAAAATGGGGATGTCCTCCGTATGCATTTGACGTAAAAGAAAAATATTGGAACGGCTACAAATATCTTCACCTTTTTTCTTTCAAAATGTATCTTGAAGACGATATAGTTGAGCACGGAATGACAAACGAACAGATAGACGAACTTGTTCTCGGAATTCGCCACCAGAATTATATCATCGCAAGCAAATGGATACTTGGAGTTGAAAAGGCAAACCCCGGCTCCTTTGCACTTGATGGGGGACACTGTGCAAAATGTAAACGCTGCACCCGCCCGAAAGGAAAACCCTGTCGCCATGAGGAAGAAATTCGTCCTGCGATAGATGCCATCGGCGGAAACGTTGTTAAAACCGCGGAAGAACTTTTCGGAACAAAGATACTTTGGATCGAAAATGGAAAAGTTCCGGAATATCTTTTCTTTATTGTTGGAATTCTCAGCGATTCCGAAGAAATCGATTTCAGTTATTGAGGTTTGAAAATGAGATACGAAGAAGCAATTGAAAAACTTAATACCGCAAATGCGGAGGAACTTTCCGCAAAGCTTGAAAAACTTGAAAGCAGAGCGGGACTTTCCGAAGAAGAGGTGAATAACCTTCTTTCCGAAACAGTTGGAATGCTTTTTTCTGCATCAAAAGAGATTAAAGCTCCGGAACTTTACAGGGTTGTGAGAAACGACGGAAAACCGCTTCAGAATCACGAAAAAACGCTTTTGGAAGAAAGCCCTCTTTTCGGTGAAGAATACATCCGCTTCAGCTATGACCCTATAATACCTTTTGTCGAAAGCAAAATTGCGGAAGGCGAAACAGTAAGCCTCATGACCTACCGCAAAGCTGTTGAAGAAAATCCTCTTGCACTTCTTATGGAAGGTTTTCCGGAAGATTCCAACGTTTTTGATATTCTTGAAAAAGACGGACTTGAAAAATCCGGAAAGGAAAATTACCTCGCTGTTGCAAAATTTATAAAAGGCGAACTTACAAAAGAGGAAAAAGACGGAAATATCATCCGCAGCATCAAAAGCCTTCTTGAAGGTGAAGAACCCTGCACGGCGCTTTGCTATTCCCATGACGGAGCGGATTATGTTGCTATGAAAAAAGATATCGTCGATATCTATTATATCTGCACAAGCGTAATAATCTGCCGCCTTGACTGGATGGAGAACAAAGGCGAAATGGTTGAAGTAACTCCGATTTCCCATAGCGTAGGTGCGGTTATTCCGGAAAAAGAAATTGAATATGACGAATTCGGTGAAGTCGGTACTTTCACTTTTGAAATGGATGATTACAGATAACAAAAACTCCCGCAGAATCTGCGGGAGTTTTTGTTATGTCTTTGTCAGTTAAAATTTCCGTTCCAAAGGGGAAGACCGGTTATATATTCCTGTTTTACCGCCGGAACGTAATAAGCTCCGAAATTTTTGAGTCCGTTTTCCTGAGCCATTTCCGGAAGTTCCACAAGAAAGCGGTAATAAGGCATCCAGATGTTTTCTCCGATTCCGCTCCGATAAATAAGTTCGACCTTTTCGATATATTTCTTTCCGGGCATTTCATATGGAACGGTTGTGATATATCCGCCATCAAGAAGCATATCTTTTGCTTCGGAGACGGAAATTATCGGATAATCCCCGATTTTTTCCGCGCAGGAAAGTTTGTCGTTAACTCTTATGAGCATAAGCTTTCCTTCATCGTTCGGAGCAAGCTGAACTTCATTGAAAGCGAAATTGAGCATATCGTTTATTTCGTCCCCGGAAAAATCGTAGATTCTGTAATCGCGGATTTCTTCTCCGGAAAAGGTATATTCTTTTGAAGTAACGAAAGTTGCTTCAGGAATTCCGATTATGTCGCCGTAATTTTCATAAATATATGCTATTGTTTCAAAAGCTTCGCCTTCGGTTGTGTTGCTGTGGGTGAAGCTGTATTCTTCCGGAAGTTCCGCTCCGTCAAAGCCGTTATACATTGCAACGATTTCACCGTTTGATTGCATTTCAACGGTGATGCTTCCAAAATTCGCCTCAATTCTGTTAACGAAATCATCAGGAATTCCTGTTCCGGAAGAAAATTCGCCGACGGTGGTTTTTATGATTTCAAGCATCTCAAGGTCAATCGTTTCGGCAATGCTTTCAAGTTTTCCGTTCATGGCTTCTTCGCCTATTCCGGGATAAGCGATTCCGACTTCATTATAAGAATTGTTGCGGAAAACCGGAAGTGTTTCAAAAACCATATCCTCGTTCCAGGGGTTTCCGTTATCAAGTTCGGAAATATTGTAGGCAAGATAACCTTCAAAGCCGTATGCCGCGGTGCTGCTTTCGATATATTCAAGAACCGGAAGAGGAGCACCGTATTCGGTTTCGGTTCCGCCGACTGTACCTATGGGATTGTCGTTCTGTTCCGGTTCGGATGCCGGAGCAAAGGCTTTTACACCGATTAAAACAACAACCGCAAAAGCCGCTGCGGCGGAAACCCATTTTATCCATACGGATTTTTTTGCCTTGGATCTTCTTATTTTGTTTGCAGATTCTATATATTCGTCGTTTATTTCGCCGAGTGCATTAGAAATATCTTCGGATTTCATAAAGAAATTCCCTCCTTTTCAAGATGTTTTTTAAGGGCTCTTCTGCTTCGGAAAAGGGAACTTTTGATTTTGGATTCGCTTGTTCCGAAAAAGGAGGCTATTTCTTTTACCGAATCGGAATAAAAATAGCGGCAGACGAAAATATCGCGGCTTTCTTCAGGAAGAGAAGAGAGAAAGCGGTTTATGCTTTCGGAAAGTTCCTTCTGTTCAAGTTCCTCTTCAGCGGAAAATTTATCCGGAATACATTCGTCAAGTTCAGAAAGAGAAAGGGTATATTCGGAATTTATACGTTTTTCGGCGTGTTTTCTGCGAAAAACATCTATTGCGAGGCGTCTTGTGATTTTCCCGAGAAAAGTTGAAAGTGCTTTCGGTTCCTGTGGCGGAATGGCGTTCCATGCCTTCAGATAGGTGTCGTTCACACATTCTTTGCTGTCTTCCGCATCGAAAAGGATATTGTAAGCGATTTTAGAAAGATAAGGGCCGTATTTTACTTCGGTTTCGCTTATTGCGTTTTCGCTGCGCTTAAAAAAGAGTTCGATAATTTTGCGATCTTCCAATTCAAAAACCTCCTTTCAACAATATATCACGGAAAAAGCCTGAAAAAGTTTCTCCGTTTTCAAAAAAATCCCGTCTTCCGACGGGATTTTTTGCTTTATTGTTTTGTAAAATAATGTCCAAGGTGTTTTTTGTTGTTGACAACGCGCATCATAAAACCGACAACGAAAATAACAAGGGAGATTGCAGCGATTATGGTGCTTAAACCTGCGTTGCTGTCCATAAAAGTTGCGGAAAGACCGAAAATCATAAATCCGGAACCCATAAGAGAACAGCCGAGAGCTTCTTTTGCGCACCATTCGTCATATTCTTCAATGGTCTTTTTTGTTTTTAGTTTCATCTTTGCTTCATAGGGAACAAATTTCTGTTTTCTTGCGTTTTTTGCTCTTCCAAGATAAACAAGTCCAAGTACAAAACCGAGAATAAGATATATGTAATTCATGAAAAAATCCTCCGGAAAAAATTCTTTATAAAGCATACCACAAAATCATGATTTATTAAAGCCTTTTCAATCAAAAAGTTCAAATTTGATATATATAACGTTTAAGCTGAAAAAATAATCAAAAAAATGTATGTTATATCAACAACTTTGCACGTATATGCAGAAAAGAATGAAAAATGTTGCAAACGAAAAAATTTGAGTTTATTATTCAATATGGATAAAAATATGGGGAAGGTGTTTTCACGGCTTCAAAAAACGGAATGCTGATGACGGAAGGCAATATCTGGGAGAAAATAATAAAATTTGCCATTCCGCTGATGCTTGGATATCTTTTTCAGCAGTTTTATACTGCGGTTGACAGCGTTATAGTCGGAAACTTTGTAAGCAAGCAGGCCCTTGCTGCTGTTGGAACAACAACGCCGATCATAAATATGCTCATAGGATTTTTTGCCGGACTTTCAAGCGGCGCTTCGGTCGTTATTGCAAGAAGTTTCGGCGCACAGAACATAAAAAAACTTCATGATTCGATTCATACTGCCATCGGAATGATTTTTGCGCTAAGCGTTGCCGCAACCGCAGCAGGTGTTTTTATGGTACCTTATATGCTACGGTTTATGAAAACGCCGGAGGACGTTTTCGGGGAATCCCAGACATATCTTACCATATATTTTGCGGGAATAGCTTCGCTTATGATTTACAATATGGGAGCGGCGATACTCAGAGCGGTTGGAGATTCAAAACGTCCGCTTTATTTCCTTATAATGTCCTCTTTCGTAAACGTTATTTTTGACCTTATTTTTGTAGTTGTATTCAAATTGGGCGTTGCGGGAGCGGCTTATGCAACGGTTCTTTCACAGGTAATATCTTCTGTACTGGTGCTCATAACTCTCACGAATGAGAAAGGGGATTTCCGCCTTTGCTGGAAGGAAATCAAAATACATGAATATATAATAAAAGAAATTTTGCATATCGGTTTTCCGACCGCACTTCAGCAGAGCATAACTTCTTTCTCAAACGTTTTTGTACAATCTTATATAAATTCCTTCGGTTCTTCCGTAATGGCGGCATGGTCGGCTTATGTTAAAATCGACCATTTCGCAATTATTCCTTTGGACAGCATTTCCATGAGTATCACAACTTTTGTGGGACAGAATCTTGGAACAAAGGACGTAAAACGCGCGGAAAAGGGAACAAAATATGCCGTTATCCTTGCTTTCGCCTCAACTCTTGCAATCACCCTTCCAATACTGATTTTTGCCCCGCAGCTTATTATGCTGTTCAACAGGGAAGCGGAAGTTGTTGAATACGGAATGTTCCTTCTTCGTTTTATGACTCCGTTCTATTCTCTTGTTGCGGTAAACTCCGTTCTTTCCGGTGCTCTTTGCGGTTCGGGCGATACAAGGATTCCGACTGCGATACGCCTTTTCTCCTTCGTTGTTTTCAGACAGCTATATCTTTTCTTTGTAACACAATATACGGATTCTTTTATGGCTGTTGCGCTCGGATATCCGCTTGGATGGATCATAAGCGCGATTTTCGGAACAATGTATTACATGAAGAAAAAACGAGAGATAGAGATAAAATTTTCGGACTAAGTACTTTAAAAGCCTCTTTAAAAATGGTACAATATATGTATCATTTTTTAGGAGGCTTTTTCTTTGTTCACTGGAAAATATTTCGTTGAAAAGCTTAACATGAAAGAACACCCGGAAGGCGGTTATTATAACGAATGCCTTAAATCCGGAGATATTATTGACGCAAAATCCGTTGACGGTTCCTTTGACGGAAACAGAAAACTTTGGACAAGTATCTATTTTCTTCTTAAAGACCGTGATGTTTCCCGTTTCCACCGCCTTAAATCCGATGAGATATGGTATTATCATTCCGGCGTTCCCATGGTGATCCATATTATCAATAAAAACGGAGAACTTGAAAGAGTAAAGCTCGGTGTCGATATTGAACGCGGAGAAAGACCCCAGGTTCTTATTCCGAAAGGCTGCATTTTCGGAGCGGTAATGGACGGAACCGGATATTCTCTTGCAGGATGCATGGTTTCTCCCGGCTTTGAATTCGGTGATTTTGAACTTCTCGAAAGAGAAGAGCTTCTTCGCGCATATCCTCAGCACGAACTTATCATCAAAAGACTTACAAAATAATTATCAAAGAAGCAATATTCCGACGGTGAGTCCAACACCGGCGGATATTGCCATTTTAAGAAGGATTTTTATTGTTTCGCTGCCGAAAAAACTTTTTTTGTATTTCAGCGAACAGGAATCTGATATATATTTTTCGGCCTGATTATTGAGCACCGTATCCGGTTCGGAACGCCTTTCATCATTCACAAAAAAGAGCACTCTGTCAAAATATCCGCCTTCAACATTGTTGATTTCTATGATTTTTTTGTTGACCCCGCGAATCATTTTTATAAACACCTCCAGATAATTTCTTCCGTATATAGTTTTATATTGGAAAGACTTTTTATACATAGTTTCCGGCAGTTTTTTATAAAACGGAAAATATACAAATTGGATATTTTTTGGACGAGCACTGTGGAAAACTATGTTGAAAAGGTTGAAAACACAGTCCCGAAATGCGTTATTTCAAGGGGAAAAACGGAGTTTTAACATTGAGGAAACAGTTTATTCACAATCATACAAAAAGTTTATTAGACTTTACGTAAAATTTTTTACAGGGTTTATGCTCAAAAAATGAGCACAAAAAGACCGGAAAATGCTCGAAAAAACTGCACAAAAAGCACTTTGAGAAGGTGATTTTTTTATGAAAATTGAAAAAACCTCAGAAGGAATCCGCGTTACGGACATCAGCGGACTTTCCCTTCAGGAAACTCTCGACTGCGGCCAATGTTTCCGCTGGAAAGCGGATGAAAAAGGAAACTGGCGCGGTGTTGTAAAAGGGATTTATGGAAATATCCGTCCGGAAAATGACGGAATAACTTTTATTGGCGCCGATGAAAAACAGTTTAATGACATCTGGTTCGATTATTTTGATTTCGGAAGGGATTATGATGTACTCAAAGCGGATTTCGGCGCAAATAAAATGCTCCGCTCCGCCTGTGAATTCGCTCCGGGAATAAGGGTACTTCGCCAGGAACCATGGGAAGCGTTTGTTACTTTTATCATCAGCCAGAATAATAATATTGCAAGAATAAAAGGCATAGTTGAAAGGCTTTGCGTCGCTTTCGGAGAAGAAATCGAACCCGGTGTTCATGCTTTTCCGACTGCGGAACGTCTTGCCAAAGAGCCGACGGAAAGCTTTGCGAAGCTTGGCTGCGGTTACCGCGCGGATTATATTTCCGCGGCGGCAAAAGAGGTTTCTGAAGGCACGCTTGATCTTGAATCGCTCATGACAGCACCGCTTTCTGAAGCGCGTGAGCGCCTTTTAAAAGTCCACGGCGTGGGTCCGAAAGTTGCGGACTGCGTTCTTCTTTACGGACTCGGAAGGGTGGAGCGTTGTCCTGCGGATGTCTGGATGAAAAGGGTAATTGCCGCGCTCGGCGGCGAAATGCCCGCCTGCGTAACCGAATATGCGGGAATCGCACAGCAGTTCCTTTTCCACTATGCAAGAAACTTTCCGGAAAAATTTGTGGGGATAAACACCAAATAAACTTTGTTTTCTATTGAAAACCCCGCGGTTTTAGTATAAAATGAATATGTGAATTTATATCTGAAAGGAATGAATTTTTTATGCCTCTTGTAGGAACAAAAGAAATGTTTGAAAAAGCTTATGAAGGCGGCTACGCAATCGGCGCTTTCAATGTAAATAATATGGAAATTATCCAGGGTATCACCGAAGCTGCAGCGGAAGAAAAAGCTCCGCTTATTCTTCAGGTTTCCGCAGGCGCAAGAAATTATGCAAAACCTATCTATCTTACCAAACTTGTTGAAGCTGCTGTTTATGACACCGGTCTTCCGATCGCTCTTCATCTTGACCACGGCCCAGATTTTGAAACCTGCAAAAGCTGCATCGACTGCGGTTTTACTTCCGTTATGATCGACGGTTCCAAATATGATTTTGAAGACAACATCGCTCTTACCAAGCAGGTTGTTGAATATGCTCACGCACACGGCGTTTGCGTTGAAGGCGAACTTGGAACTCTTGCAGGAATCGAAGACGACGTAAACGTTTCCGCTGAGGATTCTTCCTACACCAGACCTGAACAGGTTCAGGAATTCGTTGAAAGAACCGGCGTTGATTCCCTTGCAATCGCAATCGGAACTTCCCACGGTGCTTACAAATTCAAACCCGGTCACACTCCGGAACTCCGTTTTGATATTCTTAAAGAAGTTGAAGAACGTCTTCCCGGATTCCCGATCGTTCTCCACGGTTCTTCTTCCGTTCCGCAGGAATGGGTAAAAGTTGTTAACGAATTCGGCGGCCAGATGCCCGACGCAATCGGTATTCCCGAAGAACTTCTTCGCGAAGCAGCAAAAATGGCAGTTTGCAAAATCAACATCGACTCTGACCTTCGCCTTGTCTGCACCGGTTCCATCCGTCAGCATCTCATCGAGCATCCGGATCACTTCGACCCCAGACAGTATCTTAAACCCGCACGCGAAAACATCAAAGAAATGGTTCGCCATAAAATCGTTGAAGTTCTCGGCTGCAACGGCAAAGCATAATTTAAGAGAAATAATTAAAAATCCGCCCAAATTTGGGCGGATTTTTAATAAAATATGCATAATACTAAGGTTTTAAGGAGTAATCAGAATGGATGATATACTGCTGAGATTGGAAAAAGAGTATAAAAGATGTTCGGATTGGTTAATTACAAACGAGTATAAAAACATTCTTGATGTATTATGCTCTTATCCTCTTGATTATGACATTGTAAAATCACTTTGTGATAAATCCTTGGATAAAAAGCATTGGCCGGGTGTTAGATTTGAAAGTTTAAGAGTTCTTTTGTTAAACTCTGATACAGCTAAATTTGATTTAAAACAGTTCTTTTTTGATAATCAAAAACGGTCAAGAAGACTTTATATGAGATTGTTTTTTATGCGTGGATATGCGCTTTACGCAACTGAAGAAGAGATGATTCCTCTTATGAAAAAATTACAGGAATTGCTTCTTAAAAATCATGATTATATTGATTATGAAGCGATTTTATCAATAGGAGGACTTCCGTATTTGGTTGAGAAATATGGATATAAATGCTGCGTTGACGCATTAGAAACAGCAAAAAGAGAATATCTTGAGATAGACCCTCTTTTAAGAGGACAATTTACTTTTGATGAAAATCTTAATCAAGTAGATCTTTTAACGCCGGAAGAAAGTAATTTGCGATATAAAAAATTTTTGGAAAAATAGACACTAAATATTCTGTATGATTTTTTAAGACCGCCTGTTGGCGGTCTTTTTTTATACTTAAAATAGTGATATAATAAAATTGAAAAGGGGTGAAGCCGATGAAAATAAACATAAAAAAGGCGGTTATAATTCTTCTTTTTTCGTCGGCTTTGCTTGCCGGAATTGTTTTGCTTTTCTATGGAATAAAAAACAGTATCAGCCTTGCAATAAAAACGAAAGATTGGTTCGAAGCGCCCGGATATTTTCGTGATTACAGTATTTATACGGTAGATGATGACGGCGAAACCACATATCGTCTTAAATATGTTTTCTATTCCGGAGGAGCGGAATATTTTGTCGAAACGGATTACGGTTCGGAAGTTATCCCGGAAATCGACAGCGTAAGAACGGTGCTTTATGAACCGGAAAATCCGGAAAATGCGATTATAAAGGGCGGAACAGCCTCTGCAACCTATCTTACAATAGGTTTTATGTTTACTTTTATTCCGTTTTTTATGATAATTTGTTGGCTTTGGATAAACGGAAAAATAAAATTGCATGTAAATGTATTTGACTTTACAGCTGGTTTCCTTATATTTGCGGTCGGAGAACTTTGTGTTTATATGATGGGTGGAAGTATTTTTCCTTGGAAAGCTTTTGGTTCAATGGGTTTTCTTGCAATAATTCCTTCGATTCTGGTGGCTGTCGGAATTTTGCAAATGGTAAAAACGGTTATTAATTGTATGAAGGTGAAAAAATGAATACAGCAGTAATGAAAATTTTGGCGGTGGTTTTTTGTCTTGTTATGGTTTTGTCTTCTTGCGGTTTCAACAGTGGAATCGCTATCGGAAAAGTTGAAAGCAGCACAAGAACAAAAATAAAACAAAGCCATCTTCTTCTTAGCGGAACGGAAGTAAGAACTCTTTCTGTCGGAGAAGAACAGCAAAAAATGGAAGCAATAATTGTTACAGAAGAAGGCGAAATTGATATCACAATAACCGGAAGCAACGGCGAAGAGATTGCTTTTTGGGATAATGCAGAAACGGGAACTTATGAGTTTAATGCGGAAGGAAAGATTAAAATTACAGTAAAAGCAGAAGCTCATCACGGAAGTTTTGAAATTAAAAAGGCAGATTCTTAAACCTTTCTTAAGATTTTATTAAGTCTATGGAAAACAAAAAATCCCGCGCTATAATGAAAACATCAACCAAAAAGGAGATGTTTTTATGAAAAGGCTTTTTGCGGCTTTTGTTGCGGCGGCGTTGATTTTTTGTCTTTCCGGCTGTGGAATTCCTTTTACGGCAAAGAAAATAATTGATGATTCAGAAATTTATTCCAAAAGAGATATCGAAAAGGCAATGAACCAGGTTTACAGTAAATTCGGAAGGGAATTTGAAGGCTGTGCTCTTCTTGAACTTGAATATGATGAAGAATATTCAAAAGAAAGAATGTGCAATTGGGCGGAAAACTATGACGCCGATGAGGCGATTATTCTTCTTTCGAAATTCTATGTTTTCGGCGAAAACGGAAGTCTTGAGACAGGGGAAACCTATTCAAAATGGAACTGGATTTTGGTTCGTAACAAAGGCGGATTCTGGGAACTGAAAACATGGGGATACGGATGATAATAAAACACTCGCATTTAAAAATGCGGGTGTTTTTTATTATAAAAATTATATCATTCGACTAAATGTGTTTTTATTCTTGTTTTTTCTTTATATAGGTAATATAATTATTATATATAGTTTCAGAAATGGAAGTGTAAAAAATGATCGATCCTAACCGTCTGTGTCTTGGATGCATGAATGAACTTGAAGAAGAAAATAAAATATGCAAAATCTGCGGATGGAACAACGAAGAAGGGGAAAACAAACCTCATCAGCTTCAGCCCGGAATGATCCTTCAGGGAAAATATCTTGTAGGAAAG
>JAZTXW010000049.1:0-18426 GCA_045636625.1 Oscillospiraceae bacterium | reverse complement strand
AAGGGGCGGCGCCATCGGCGACGGTCTTGCCGAAGCAATGAAATGGTGCGGATATGACGTTACCCGCGAATTCTATATCAACGACGCAGGCAACCAGATCGAAAAATTCGGAAAATCCCTTGAAGCAAGATATCTCCAGCTCCATCTCGGCGAAGACGCAATCGAATTCCCCGAAGACGGTTACCACGGCGAAGATATCAAAGTCCGCGCAAAAGAATTCACCGAAATCAACGGCGACAAATATGTTGAAGCAACTTCCGAAGAGAGAAAGAAAGCCCTTGTTGCCTATGCCCTTCCCGCAAACGTCGAAGGACTTCAGCGCGACCTTGGAAAATACCGCATCAACTATGACGTATGGTTCCGCGAAAGCAGCCTTTACAACGACGGTTCCATCGAAAAAGTTGTAAAGATCCTTACCGAAAAAGGTCTTACCTATGAAAAAGACGGCGCTCTCTGGTACAAAAATGCCGAAGTTCTTACCGAACGTTTCAAAGCCGAAGGCAAAACCGACAAACAGATCGAAGCTCTTGAACTCAAGGACGACGTTATCATCCGCGCAAACGGCAACCCCACCTATTTCGCAGGCGACATTGCTTACCATTACAACAAATTCGCAGAACGCGGATTCAATAAGGTAATCAACGTCTGGGGCGCAGACCACCACGGCCACGTCGCAAGACTTCAGGGCGCAATGGACGCTGTCGGCCTTGACGGAAGCAAGCTCGACGTTGTTCTCATGCAGATGGTTGAACTTATGCGTGACGGAAAACCCGAAAAAATGAGCAAACGTACCGGTAAAGCGATCACCCTTACCGACCTTCTTGACGAAGTTCCGATCGATGCAGCACGTTTCCTCTTCAACATGCGTGAACCCAACACCCACCTTCTCTTCGACCTTGGCCTTGCGGTAAAGAACACCAACGACAACCCCGTTTACTACGTTCAGTACGCTCACGCAAGAATCTGCTCCATTCTCCGCGCTCTTGCGGAAGAAGGCACCGAGCTTAAAGAGGATATCTCTCTTTATAATTTCACCGCTCCGGAAGAATTTGCCCTTGTTACCGAAATAGCAAAATTCCCCGGCGAAATCGAAGAATCCGTAAAAACCTACGATCCTTCCAGAATCACCAAATACGCAATCGAAGTTGCAACCATGTTCCACAAATTCTATAACGCATGCCGTGTACGCGGCGAAAGCGAAGAAATCGTTGCAGCAAGAACCGCACTTTGCGCAGCAACCAAAACCGTTATCAAAAACGTTCTTACCATGCTCAAAGTTTCCGTTCCAGAATCTATGTAACCTCTTAAGCCTCCCTTGTGTAAATGGAGGGATTGATAAAGCAAAAAAATCCCGCTTTTTGCGGGATTTTTTTATAATTTTGTGCAACCAATCGCGAAAAAAAGTGACTTTATGGGTGAAAGGCCTTTTTGAAAAAAAGAAAGGAGAGGTGAAGATGGAAGATAAAAGAATAATCGAACTTTTTCTGAGCAGAAGCGAAGAAGCTCTCTCTGCCTGCGAAGAAAAGTTCGGAGCATATTGCCGCACCATTGCCCGGAACATTCTGCGGAATGACGAGGACGCGGAAGAATGTGTCAATGATGCTTATCTTGCAGTCTGGAACCTTATTCCTCCCAACTCACCGGAAAATTTAAAGGCTTTTGCCGGAAGAATCACCCATAATATAGCGATGAACTGCTTCAGAAAAAAACTTACACAAAAACGCGGAAGCGGAGAAATAGAAATTGCTCTTTCGGAATTTGAAGAATGTATTCACGGAAAAGGTAGCGTTGAAGAAGAAATCGAAACCGAAGAACTTACAAAAGCTATCGAAAAATTTCTTTATTCAAACCCTTTTGAAAAACGGAATATCTTCATCCGCCGCTATTGGTATATGTTTTCCGTTTCCGAAATTGCAAAAATCTATGGGATGAGCGAAAGCAAAATAAAATCCATTCTTTTCAGGATGAGGAAGGAACTTAAAAAACAGCTTGAGAAGGAGGGCTTTTGATGAACAGAGAAAAATTTTATGAATCAATGGAAAATATACACGACGAGCTTATCCTCGGCGCAGTCAAAGAACCGGAAAGAAAATTTCATTCCGTAAAAAAACTCCGCTGGACAGCGGTTGCCGCATGCCTTGCTCTTTTGCTGGCTGTGCCGGTTGTGGCGGAAGTTTTCGGCTTTACTCTTAGTTTCAATGAATCTGGAGATTATTGGGACGCAGATACAAACGCGGTGTTTGCTCCGGAAGAATACTCAGAAGCAGTGAGAAAAGTAGAAGGTCAGGAATATTTTGTTATGCAGAATATGACTGAAGCGGAAGAATTCATCGGAATCGATTTGCCGGATAATGCTTTTCTTGAAAATGCAGGACCCATGCTTATAGAAAAAGAATATTTTTCGGACGGGAGCCCAAAAACGGTTCACTGCGACGTATTCGTTGACGATAACAACGGAAACTATTTTGAAACCCACACCAATGCGTATTACAGATACGGCACAAATGATATTTTCGTAACCTATTACACTTTCAGCGAGTATAGCGGCGGATTCTCTTACAAGTATAATGGACATGGTTCAGTAAGTGAAGAATATGTAACGCCTTCCGGAAGAAAATGCGGAATTATAATATTTGAAGGGGAACCCGGTTATAAAGAAGTTGCCGTTGCCGAAGTTAACAGAGTTCTTGTTATGGTAAATGTTTCCGGATACGACAAAGAAGCAGTCCGGGAAGCCATTACTGAAATTCTCGACGCATACAACTAAAATCTGCATGAGCACGCCGAAAAACAAAAAAGAGCACGGAGGTAAACTCCGTGCTCAATTTTTTTACATTCCTCTTCTGTCGATAAAATCCATCGCTTTTGCGATAAGGTTTTTGTCGTTGCGGAAGGTAACGGCTTCATAAGCCGCGTGGATTTCCATCCACTGAAGTTCGGAAACTTCCTCTTCCTGGGGGTGGAGGGTGGATTCGTTAAGGGTGAATCCGATAAAATAAATGACCTGTTTTTTAACGTTGGGCTTGGGCGAATATTCAACAGCTTCGCGGAAACCTTCGCGCAGGAAAACGCGAAGTCCGGTTTCTTCGCGGATCTCGCGAAGAGCTGTTTCCATCTCGGTTTCGCCGGCTTCCATATGACCTTTCGGGAAGGACCAATGGCCGCCGCAGCGGTGCTTAAGCAAAAGGATATGGGTTTCGCCGTCATGCTCGCGATAAATAAGGCCACCACAGGATTTCTCGTGCTTCATTTTTCACATTCTCCTATTTTGGCAAAACTTTCACTAAATACAATAATATCACCTTTAAGCAAGTTCTTCAAGTGCAAATATTGCAAAAAACCCTTTAAAACAAAAATATTTGCAAAGTTTTAATAATTTAAAATATTTACCTCGGAAAGATAAAGTGTTATAATCAATAACAGCAAAATTTAAAGGAGAATTCTTAAAATGAAAAAAATATCTGCGCTTATTTTTGCGCTTATTATGATTCTTTCCGTTGCCGGCTGTTCCGGTGAAACCGAAGAAAATCCCGGTGCGGAAAACTTTGTTCCGGAAAGAGGAACCGTTGAAAACGGAATTTATGAAAACACCGCCTTCGGAATAAAATTCGAAACCGGCGAAAACTGGTATTTCCTTACCGATTCCGAAATCGCGATGGCAATGGGCGTTGCCGCGGAAGAAATGTTCGGCGAAGGCGCCGAAATTACCGGCGACAATATCTATGATATCTACTGCGTCGAAAACGAAACCGGAACCACCGTTTCCATAAACCATGAAAACCTTGGAACCATTGCCGAATTCACCGACGAAAACTATTATCTCGAAACCGTAATGACCCAGCTTCTTTCCACCGGCGCACAGAACGGCGTTGTTGATGCTATAATCAGCGAGATCGAAGTCGGAAGCAAAAAATCCCCCTGCCTTTATATCGAACTCAATTACGGCGGCGAAACGATCTATCAGTATCTTACTGTAAAAAAGAGCGGTTCATGGATGTCCACCGTCACAATGGCTTCTCTTACCATGGAAGAACTTGATGAGACCCTTGCTAAACTTTCTTTCTGATTGAATAACAAATAAAAAAATCCCCCGGAATTCCGCGGGATTTTTATTTAATGATAACTTCTCATTTCGGAAACAACTTTTCCGAGGATCTCGACAGAATCGACTATAATAGGCTCATAATCGTCGTTTTCCGGCTGAAGGCGGAAATGTCCGTCTTCCTTATAAAAACGTTTTACGGTGGCAGAATCGTCCACAAGGGCAACTACGATCTGTCCGTTGACTGCTTCGGGGGTTCTTTTTACAACAACAATGTCGCCGTCAAGAATTCCGCATTTTATCATGGAATTTCCGTGAACATGAAGCGCGAAAAGGTCGGTTGTGTTTCCGGCAAAGGGAACATATTCATCAACTTCCTCTTCCGCAAGAATGGGGGAACCCGCCGCAACGTGGCCGAGAACGGGAATCGTTCCGGGAGGAGTTGCGCTTTTGATGCTTATGGCGCGGTTTTGGTTTTCGCCCATGGAAATTCTTCCTTCCGCCTGAAGTTCCTTGAGATAGCGGTGAACGGTCGAGGTCGATTTGATATCAAGTTCGGCGCAGATTTCGCGGACTGTGGGCGGATAGCCGTTTTCTTTAATGAAATCGGTCATATAATTAAGGATCAGATCGGCTTTATTTCCCATAAAAACAAATGCTCCTTTCAGAAAATCGGAATCATCCGGATAAATTATAGCACATATGTTCTTGTTTGTAAACATATGTTCGGTAAAATATTTTAAGCGTTTACAAAAATATTTATAAAAATCTCAAGTTTCTTCACACGTTGTTCACTTTTCCTTAACAAATTAAAAAATAAAGGTGATATAATATAGATGTACTCAAAAAGAGCCGCAAACTTTTTGAGTCACACCCTCCTCAAAAACTCAAACTAATTGACTTACAAAAAAGAAAAAAACACTGGGCCCGACCAACCCGGTGTTTTTTTCTTTTGTTATTTTAAAGTTCAGGATCGGATAAAGTTGTAGAAAAATGCTACAATTGACTTTGCCCCTTTTAAATAATATAATAATCTTCGGTTTGAATTTTTTAAACAGAAAGAGGGGCGCTTTTTGGCTTCAGAAACTTCTGCAAAACGAATAGATATGACCACCGGCTCTATCTGGAAATGCCTTGTAAGCTTTGCGATACCGGTTTTTATCGGTCACCTTTTCCAGCAGCTTTATAATACGGCCGACTCCATAATTGTCGGCAACTTTGTCGGAAAAGAAGCTCTTGCCGCCGTTGCAAGCAGCGGAAACCTCATCTTTATGATGACCGGTTTCTTCATGGGTCTTTGCATGGGTGCCGGCGTAATCATAAGCCGCTATCTCGGCGCAAGGGAATACGAAAAAATGCAGCACGCGATGCATACGGCCGTTGCCTTTGCCCTTTGCTGCGGAATAACGCTTTCCGTCCTGGGTCTCTGGCTTGCGCCAAAGCTTCTTATCCTTATGAAAACTCCGGAAAACGTTCTTCCCCTTTCAACAACGTATTTCCGCATTTATTTTTTCGGAAGCTTTTTTACCCTTACATATAATGTCTGCGCGGGAATCCTGCAGGCTGTGGGCGATTCAAAAAGCCCGCTGCGTTTTCTGATAATCGCTTCGATGACTAATATTGTGCTCGACCTTGTTTTTGTCGGGGTTTTCAATTGGGGCGTTGCCGGTGCGGCTTACGCAACCGTTATAAGCCAGATGCTTTCCGCGGTCATGGGTTTCAGAAAGCTCCTTAGAAGCGAAGGTTACTATCAGCTCCACCTTAACCGCATACGTTTTGATATGGAGCGCCTTAAAGAGATCCTTCACCAGGGAATCCCTTCAGGAATCAACAACTCGATCATTTCCATAGCGAACGTTGTTGTCCAATCCAACATCAACGCCTTTGGCGACGACGCAATGGCCGGCTGCGGTTCCTATTCAAAAATCGAAGGTTTCATCTTTATTCCGATAATGTCCTTTTCCATGGCAATCACCACGTTCATCGGACAGAACCTTGGCGCAGGGAACCACGAAAGAGCGCTTAAAGGTTCCCGCTTCGGTATTTTTGCGGCGATGGCCTCTGCGGAAATTCTCGGCGCGATCCTCTGGGTGATCTGCCCGTGGGTCATTCCGCTTTTCAACGATGACCCCGCTGTTGTGGCAATCGGCGTAAACCAGATGAGAACGGAATCGATATTTTTCTTTGCCCTTGCTTTTGCCCATTCTGTTTCCGCGGTAATGCGCGGCGCAGGAAGAGCCAAAATGCCGATGTACACAATGCTTGTTTGCTGGTGCCTTATCCGTGTAACGTATATAACCGTTGCGGTAAAATTCTTCCCGGTAATCGAAACCGTCTATTGGGCATATCCCCTTACCTGGGCGCTCAGCTGCATAATCTTCCTTATTTATTATCTTAAAGGCGATTGGCTCCATACTTTTGATTACAGATAAAAATAAAAAACACCGGCGGAAAACCGCCGGTGTTTTTGTTTTTACCGGTTATTAAAGTCCTTCGTCCTCGACGAATTTATAAAATGCAGCTTCTGCAGCTTTGTCCTCCGGACGGACCGTTCCGACAGGAGCAATATATACCATATATTCATCGTCGCCGTCAATTCCAAATGTTTTGCAGCAGCTTTCATGGGAAAAAGCGCCGATTCCGCAGGTTCCGAGTCCGAGAGAAGTGACAGCTATATAAAGATTCTGGCAAAGGTGTCCCGCGTCAATAAGCGCGACCCTGTGGGAGTTTGTTCCGTAACGCCATTCTGCGCGGTAGGCGACCATTGTCCAATAGAAAACAACGTTGGCTTTTGTGGCCCAGTTCTGTTCACAGACGTTTTCGGAAATAACGCCCTCGATATTTTCCGGTTTTCCGATGAATTCAATGGCGTGCTCCATGGGAAGATAGTGATAGATTCCCGGTTCAAGACCCTCGATTTTGCGGATCATGAGATAGGTTTCAAATTCATGTCTTGCGCCGCCGCAGGGAACGGTTCTGATGGTTGCATAGCTTTTTCCGCGGATGCTTTTGATCCCCTGGGTTGCCCAAAGAAGGAAGGAAAGTTCCTCAATGCTCATTTCTTCCTCGGTATAAACCCTTGCGCTTCTTCTGTCGCGGATAACTGAAATTATATCGTTGTTGAGCGAAAGCCCGGAAAAATCAAGAGGAAGAGCAACCCTTGCGGATTCATCCGCCATAGGAGCCTTGCAAAGAGGAGGCTGGGGAAGGCGAAGCTGTTGGTCGGAAGGGTTAAAATTGCTGTTGGCATAGATATCGTCGTCGTGATATCCGTGCATGAATCTTCTTCCTTTTTCAATAAGTTCCTTTTTGATATTTTCGTCGATCATAAAAAAAGACCTCCCTTTTGCAGTATGATATAATCTTATCACAACGGCTTAAAAAAATAAACCCCCGGAAAATCCCCGGGGGTTTTGTTTTTATTTTGCGCTTCGCCTTAAAAATTTCGGGCGGAAAATATAGATATATACATTCATTATCTGTGTAAGGGCAAAATCATAAACGAAGAAAAGAACGTTTCCAAGTCCAAGCATTATATATACGGAATATTTTCCGAAATCTCCGAATTCCGTAAGGATATCCGGCATCTGGAAAACGTAAATGATGACCGTATATGCCGCCACAACACAGATGTTGAAAACGGTTATCTTCAAAAGCACGGAAAGAGGTTTGAATTTTATTTTTTCAAGCCAGAATTTCGTGACCGGATAATGTCCGAAGAACATCACGAACATAAGCATCGCTTCTTTATCCGGGGTAAGAATCATTGCAAGGATCGAAACCGCCGCATAAAGGGTGAATGCCCAGCTTGCTCCGGTTTCCACCGCAACGGTCACCATTAAAAGTCCTGCGAGACAGGGCATTGCGTATGTTGCAAAAGGAAAAACACCGGTCATGAACATTAAAAGAGTGCAAAGGGCCGCAACCATTCCGCAAAGGGCAACCTTCTGGCTTTTCTTTGTCATAAGCATTTCTCCTTTCCAATTTTCTTGGCTCCTCAGAGGAGGAGCTGTCAGCGAAGCTGACTGAGGAGGGATATCCTCGATAAATTATGATGAGCGCTCCGCGTTACTTGTTGATCCCTCATCCGTCTTTTTGCGTCAAGCGCAAAAATCCACCTTCCCCTCTGGGAAGGCAAAATCAGCATCCGTTGCAAAGGCAATCGAAACACATAAGAGCGGTGCAGCAATCGCAGCAGTCGCAGGGACAGCCGTAAATCTGTGTTCCGGAATTTCTTCCCGGGGATGAACCGTATTGCTGCTGATAAGCTATACGCTGGTAAGCGGCCGCATATTCCTGATTTCCAGGTTCCATCTGATATGCCCGCTGGAAACATCTTGCGGCTTCGCCAAGCCAGCCCCTTCTGTAATAAATGCTTCCTTTAAGGAAATACCATTCGGCATTTCGTTTATATTCCGGAACGCCGTCAAGGATCTCGTCAGCTTCCGCAATGCGGTTCTGCTGAATAAGTCTTCTGACGTCGGAAAACTGGCTGTTGGGGGAATATCCGGTTCCGTAGTTATTGTAACCTGCGTTTCCGGTGCCGTAATTTCCATAGCCATAGGAGGAACTTCCGTAGGAAGTTTTTCCGGCTTTGCGGTCCTTCTGGATCTGGTCATAGGCGGCGTTAATATCCTTCATTTTTTCCGCAGCTATATCGGCAAGGGGATTGTCAACGTATTTATCCGGATGATATTTACGGACAAGGTCGCGGTATGCTTTTTTAATTTCTTCGTCGGTTGCGTTTTCTGAAACGCCAAGAACCTTATATGGATTATCCGTTTTTGTCCCCTCCCTTTTTGGTTATTATTCTTTCAACTTCGGATTTTAAACCAAGGCTTATTGTATTTTCCACTATTTCTTTATATTTGTCAAGTTCAAGAAGGTCAAGATCGTCGAAAAGTTCCGCAACAGTTATAAAAAGAACGGATTTTGCCTCTTTCCGGGCGTTTTCTCCGCCATAGATAAAAGGATTATAGTTACCTTTCTTTATGTCATCCTCAAGGTCATCAAGGGCGTCGCAAAGATAAATGTATCTTCCGAGAAGATAGCCGAATCTTTGAAGGACTTTTTTGTTTTCTTCGTTTCCGCCAAGGGATATTATTTCCGAAAGGAATTTCGCGGTAGGCTGTGCCGCTTCGTCGGAAAGGGGCGATTTTTTGTTTTCAACCGTTTTCTGGCTTTCGATCATTTCAGAAGCGGCTCTGTCAATAAATTCCGCTTCACTTCCGGAAGAAAGGGCTTTTTTTCTTGCGGAAGAAGCAAAAGGCAAAAGGAAAACCGCTCTGATTTTTTTAAGGAATCCTTTGTCAGCAAGGTCGTCCTTGATTTTGTAATAAGTCAGGATCATCGCGGCTTTTGCGGAAAGGGAAAGCGCCTTGTTCTGAAGGCAGCGGCATTGTTTTTTAAAGGGATGCGCAATGCAGGAGCATTTTTCAAAATCCGGGCAAAAGTCTTTTTCAAGCGACATAAAAAGCATCGCCATAAAGGCAAAATCATAGCTGAGAGTCATTCTTGCAAAAAGGCCGTAACTTCTTCCAAGTTCCTTGCAAAGTCCGCAGTAAACCGCTTTGTAATCTTCCGCCTCGCGGATTTTAAGTTCGGGACGAAAAGGTTTTATATATCCAAACAGGCGAAAGACCTCCTTTTAATAATTATAAAAATATTTTACACCTTTTTTATTTAAAAGTAGTTAATAAAATGTAAAAAATCCCATATAAAAGCCAATAATAAGCAGAAAAAGGAGAAAAACAATGTGTACGGCAATCTCTTATTTGAAAAGCGGAAGCTTTTTTGGAAGAAACCTTGACCTTGAATATAATATCGGAGAAAAAATAACCTTTATGCCGCGTAATTTTCCCATTGAATTTAAAAACGGGGAAATTTCGGAACATCATTTTGCCGTTGTCGGAACGGCGCATACGGCCGGAGGCTACCCGCTTTTTTACGACGGAATAAACGAGCACGGGCTTTTTGCGGCGGCGCTGAATTTTCCTGAAAGCGCGGTATATTTTGCCGAAAAACCCGGGATGGAAAACGTTGCGTCGTTTGAATTTATTCCGTGGGTGCTTTCGCGGTGCTCAAACCTTGAAGAAGCAAAAAAACTCCTTGGGCGGGTCAATATTCTGAGCACGGATTTCAGCAAAATTTTGAAAGCAACGCCTCTCCATTGGTTTTTGGCGGATAAAACCGGCGCAATTGCCGTTGAACCGCTTGAAAACGGCATTAAAATATACGAAAACAAAATCGGCGTCCTTACCAATGAACCGCCTTTTGAATACCATAAGCTTCGGCTTACGGAGTTTATCGGTCTTTCTTCCGAAGAAGCTGAGAACAGATTTTCAGAAAATCTCGGTCTTAAACAGTTTTCAAGGGGGAGCGGTGCTCGCGGTCTTCCCGGGGATTCTTCCTCGTGCTCAAGATTTGTAAAAGCCGCTTTTGTAAAAGAAAATTCCGTTTCGGAAAATCCGGAGGAAAGCATTTCGCAGGTTTTCCACATACTTGAAAGCGTTTCGATGATAAAAGGCTGCGTCCGCCTTGCTGACGGAAAACTTGAAAAAACCGTCTATTCCGCCTGCGCCGACGGCGAAAAGGGAATCTATTATTACAAAACCTATGGAAACAGCCGCATTTCCGCAGTGGATATGAAAAAAGAAGACCTTGACGGGACGGAACTTGCTGCTTATCCTTTCAGGACCGAGCAGGATATTCTGTTCCAAAACTGAAAACACCCCTCGCAAAATGCGAGGGGTGTTTTATGGCGTCCCTAGCGCGATTCGAACGCGCGGCCTTTCGCTTAGGAGGCGAACGCTCTATCCTGCTGAGCTATAGAGACATTACTGGTATATTTTACTTTTTTATGGCTGTTTTGTCAACCGGATATTATTTTTCCGGAAGATCCATAAGCATGTTTATGGTCCGGAAAATCTCTCCGCATTCGGGGCATTTCCATTCGGTGTCGCTTTTCTTTGCTTTTTTGTGGAGATGTTCAAGAAATTCGTGTCCGCATTTCGGGCAGGGTGTCGGCTTTTTGCTCCAGAGATTTTTGAGAAAAGCGACCTCGGCTTCGCGGTTTTCGGTGTACATAAAATCCCTCTTTCAGATCATGGGTTTTCCGTTGAGAACAGCTTCCCGGAGATTTTCACCCTCGTAACGAAGCTTCAGCGAAAAGAAAGGTTCGCCTTTTTGCAAAAGTTCAAGAAAGATCCTGTCGCCTTCCCATTGCGGGATCGAAGCAAGTTCTTCGCGGCTTATCCATTCAAGAACTCCTTCGTCACAGTCCGTAAGATCGCCTTCAAAACCCGTTGCGGTAAAAAGATGCATATATTCCGTTTCCCATTTATCGGAAACGAAAGTGACGATTCCGCGATAGCGGTAATCGGTAAGGGTAAGGCCGGTTTCCTCTTTGGCTTCGCGAAGAACGCAGTCTTCGGGGCTTTCCTTGTCCTCAAATTTTCCGCCGATTCCGATCCATTTATCCTTGTTTGCGTCGTTTTCTTTTTTCACTCTGTGGAGCATAAGATATTTTCCGTCTTTTTCGATATAACAAAGAGTAGAATTTATCATTTTTTATACACTCCTTTAAGTTTTTTAACGGCAAAAACGTCTGCCGGACAGAATTCAAGGCTTTCTGCCTCGGAAGGTGAAAGCCATTTTGTTTCAGAATGGAAGGTGGGTTCGATTTTTTCGGAAACAAGTTTTGCCTTTATGAAATAAAAATATATTTCCTTTTCCGGGTAAGAAAAAGGGTATTCGCAAAAAATTTCAAAAGGTTCGATTTCGGCGCAAAGCTCCTCTTTTATCTCGCGGACAATTGCCTCAAAAGGCGTTTCCCCCTCTTCGATTTTTCCGCCGGGGAATTCCCAGAGAAAGGGGCAGTTTCCGCCGGGTCCGCGCCTGCAGAACAAAACCTTATCTTCTTTTTCAATAACAGCCGCAACAACTCTTATCATAAAACCACCGTTCAGCCAAGAGCAATATCAAGAATCATCATAAGAGCAAAACCTATCGCAACGCCGATTGTTGCAATGTTGCTGTGTTCCCCGTCCTGAGATTCCGGAATAAGTTCTTCCACAACAACATAAATCATTGCGCCCGCGGCAAAGGAAAGAATGAAAGGGAGAACCGGTTCAATAAAGGAAACAAGCGCAAGGGTCAGAAGCGCGCCGAGGGGTTCAACAACGCCGGAAAGAAAACCGTATTTAAAAGCTTTTCCTTTGGAAAGTCCGGTTCCGACAAGGGGCATGGAAATAATTGCGCCTTCCGGAAAGTTCTGTATCGCAATACCTATTGCAAGCGCAAGTGCTCCGGCGGCGGTAATAACGCTTTCGCCGCTTAACATTGCCGCAAGAACAACGCCGACCGCCATTCCTTCCGGAAGGTTATGGAGCGCAACCGCAAAAACAAGCATAAAGGATTTTCCAAGGGTTGTTTTGCGTCCTTCGGGTTTATCGGAATTAAGGTGAAGATGAGGAATAAGGCTGTCGAGGATAAGCAGGAAGAACATTCCGCCAAGAAAACCTGCCGCCGCAGGGAGCCAGGCAATTTGTCCTGCGGCTTCCGCCATTTCGATTCCGGGCATGATGAGCGACCAGACGGAGGCTGCGACCATAACGCCCGAGGCAAAGCCAAGAAGCGCTTTCTGGAGTTTTGGGTTCATTTCCCCCTTCATAAAGAAAACCGAAGCCGCGCCAAGGGAAGTTCCAAGGAACGGAAGCAGGATTCCGATAATTACTTTCATGGTATCTGTCATAAAGGAAAATCTCCTTTCAAAAAAACTTTCTGCTGAAAAGTATTTTACCACAGTTTGTTTTTTCTAACAAGAAATTTTTGATCCGTGCAACAAAACCGCCAAAAAAAGACACTTATATTATGAATGGAAAAATACGGAGGTGTTCCTGATGAAAAAACTTCTTTTGATTATAATTTCGGTTTTGCTGCTCTGTTCCTGCGATGTTTGGGAAGAATCCGTTTTGCAGGAGGAAAATTCTTTCCTTCCGGAAATTTCTTCCGAAAATGAAGAGCCTGAAGAAAAGGAAGAACTTACGCGTGTTCAGGAAGTGGCCGATAAATATATTTTTGAATATGAATTCCGTTATAACGAATGGATGGACGAGCTTGCGGAAAGAGGCATTTCTGTTTCTTTTGAAAACAGGGAGTTCACCGGCGATAAAACCTGGGAAGCGGATCTTGTTTTTAAAAATTCGGAAAAAGAACTTCGAATCCCATTCAGCGGGATTTATGATTACAGCGGAAGGATTTGTTACGGAAAAGTTCTTTTTCCAGATAATAAAACCGCAGTTTTCTGCGGCAACAGAAAGGCCGTTTTTTTCGATACCGAAACTCTTGAACAATGGGATTTTGAACCGGAATTTCCGGATTTCGGTAAGGAAAATATTTGGGTAAACGGAGCGGGGATAAACGAAAAAACCGGTGAAATTGTTCTTTTTGCAACGCCGCTTGATACTTTTAAAACCAATGAAGCCGAAACGATACTTATTGTATATAAAGGAAACAAATTCACGGAACAGGATGTTACAAAACTCCGTGGAACGGCCAAAGACGGAAACAGATACAATCCCCTTTTCTTCAAAAAAGCTGATTTTTTTGAAAACAAAGGCAAAGTTTTTTTTAATTCGGGATATGAATTTCTTGAAATTGAAAACGGAAAAGTATGGGAACTCGGAAGTGATCAGATTTCTTCCGAAAACGGGAGCTACCGCTTTGAGATGGTTCAGCTGAACGAAAAAGGCGGCGAATATCTTCACAGAAACTATCTTGCTCTTCTTTATCAGAACGGAAAAGTTATAAAATCCATGATTTTTTCCGAACCGGATTTCTGTGACCCGAACTATGCGGGAACCGATGATAAACCGACCCTGATAGTTAAGGGCGATACTGTAATTTACAGATTTCCGTATTTCGCAATGACGCTCACCCTCGATTTTAAAAACGATACCCATAAACTTGAATACAGCCCAACGGAAATGAATATAGAAGACGGTTCCGAACGCATATTCAGCCCCGACAAAAAATATTTGATTTATACATTCGGCAGAAACGGAGCGGGAGATGTTTCTTATTCCCACGTTGCTATTCGTAACAACGAAACCCGAAAACACACATATTTCGGTGAGGTTGGAGGGATGTACGGCGGTTATAACGGAATGGGCTTCCTTAAAAACAACGATATTTATTGTTATGATCTTTATAACCTTGAAATTTTCGATCCGGAAACTCTGGAAATAAAGTTCGATATAAATAAAAATTTCCCCTTCGGATATGACGAAGAAACCGAAAGCGGACGAGGCCTTCTAACCTTCCGCCGAGATCCTGAGGATTTTTCCTATATCATTGTTTACTATGAGCACGAAAACCGGATCAAATGGAGCGGAGAAGATATTGCCGAAAACAGCAGCTATAAAATCGGATTTTTTGATTCCGAAGGTAACCTGCTCAAAAGTTATGACACAGGACATGGAATCATTGCCGATGCTTTCGGAATCTGCGACGTTGAAATGAGATATTCCGAAGAGAAGATTACACTTATTGTAATCGGAGAAAAAGGCGGGATTTATTTTGAAGGTGCTTTTGATTTAAAAACAAAAGAATTCAAAGAATTGAAATAACATGAAAAAAGCCGGGATTACCAAAAATCCCGGCTTTTGTTAAACAAAAAACAAAATGTTATTGACAAATACAAATAAAAGGTGTATATCTATTTATATAGTTTGTTGACAAGTCAACAACAGGCGGGAATTTTATTTGGAAAAGAGGCTTTTGAAACCATGAATCAGTTTGAAAAGTTCATTACTGTTATATCAAAAATAAATCGTCACATCCAGAAAATCGAAAGAAACGAGATGGTAAAGCGCGGATATAAAGGCGCTTTTGCCCAATATCTTGCGGTGCTCAAAAGATCCGCTGAAGGTCTTACCTCAACGGAACTTTGCGACGTTTGCGACAAAGATAAAGCCGCCGTCTCAAGAATAATTGCGGAAATGGAAGAAAAAGGACTTATTACAAGAGAAAAAAAGAACGTAAGATCCTACCGTTCAAAAATTATTCTTACCGAAAAAGGAAAAGATCTTGCCGATTATGTTCAGGAAAGATCAAAAGCGGCCGTTTCCATTGTTTCCGAAGGTGTTATGGATGAAAACCAGAGCGAAGTCATCTATTCAACCCTCGATATCCTTTACAAAAACCTTCAGAAAATAAGCGAAGAAGGAATTCCCCAGGAATAATTTCCGGGAATTGTCCGATGCCCGGAAAAATAAAAAGCGCATCTTAAAAGATGCGCTTTTTTTGTTTTTACATTTTTGCTTCACGTACAAGATCGGGCACAAATTTTTCATATTTGTTGTTTTTGAAAACAAAAGTTTCGCCAGCGCAGATAAAGAATTCCTTCTTGCTCTGAAGTCCGCAATCTGTGATTGCGGCAAGAGGGATTTCAAGATACGGTTTCGGACCTTTTCCGGAAGCGGCAGAAACACCCTCCGCAATCAATGCGCCAACAAGACCGCCACCCACGCCCATTGCCACTCTGGCGTTTTTAGCAATAGAGCTTTCTTTTGAAATAAGGATGCGCTTATTGGTGATTTCTATATAATAAACGCTTTTTTTGTCTGCCTTCGGCTGAATAAGTGCGGTTTCGTGTTTGATCAAAACCGTTTTTTCGTCCGGAATCATTTCCCATTTGCTTACGGATTCATCGATATAACGAACTTGAGGGGAAGGTTCCTGGGGTTTAAAAACAGTGGAAGCAGGTTCCGGAACGGTTTCGGACCGGGACTGTGATATTTTTTGTCCGCAGCTTAAACAGAATGCGCTGTTTGCGGGATTTGCTGTATGGCAGTTGGGACAAAGAACGCCTTCGGGTTTCGGAGCGGGCTGCGGCTGAGGCTGCGGTTGCGGCTGCGGCTGAGGGTTGGAAAATTTATATCCGCACTTAAGACAGAATCCGCTTCCGGGAGCGTTTGATTGGCGGCAGTTCGGGCAGATAACAGGTTCGCTTTTCGGTTTGTCCTGGATCGGATCTGCGGGTTTGGGTTCAGAAAGTTTGCTTCCGCATTTAAGGCAGAATCCGCTTCCGGGAGTGTTTGCCTGATGGCAGTTCGGGCAGATGATGGGTTCGTTTTTCGGTTTGTCCTGGATCGGATCCGCGGGTTTGGGTTCAGAAAGTTTGCTTCCGCATTTAATACAGAATCCGCTTCCGGGAGTGTTTGCCTGGTGGCAGTTCTGACAGATGACAGGCTCGCTTTTCGGTTCGTTTTGAACCGGATCAGCGGGTTCGGAAGGAGCGGCCGCCGGGTTAACGGAGGGATCGTTTGCATCATACATGACAAAAGTGCTGCCTTTTGCCTTGAAGGATCCTTCGGGAATAACAACTTCCTGGTTCTGCAGTTCCTGGATCTCGCGCTGAAGTTCCGCGATTTTTTCCTGACGGAGTTTTTCCTGCGCAATTTTCTCCTGGCGAATGCGTTCCTGTTCCCTGAGTTCTTCCTCTTCTTTTTTCTTTTTTTCAGAAAGAACTTTGGCGCGCATCATAACGCTTTGCAGTTCGGTTGAGGAAAGATCATCAAGCATATTTAAAATCTGGTTCAGCTTAATATCCATTGCGGTGGACCTCCGGGTTATCTGTAAAAAATTTTAGGATATTTTATTTTACGGTTATGCGGTTAAAACCTATTGCCGTTGTATCTTCGGAAGAGGGAGCAAATTCCTCGGGAACGATGTTGAGAGTATCGAAAACGCGGTTGATTTCGTCATATCCGGCTTCGGGATATCCGTACATCTGAAGTCTGATGGTTTCTTTGGCCATTTCGTCGGGGAATACAACAAGTTCAGCAAAATATCTTTGTTCACCGTAAACATCCACTTTTGCAATGTAACGGATAACGGGATAATCGCCTACGTAATATTTCTGGAAATCGATAATGTATGCGTTGGAACTTGCGTCAAAGGATTCGAGAATGCCGTTTTCGTCGCTTGCGTCATAGGAAATATCAATAATTTCAATCACCTTGTTGCAGAGGAAAGTGAAGTTTTCATCGGGAGACAGCAAAGCATCGGGTTCGTTGGGACTTTCGCCGGGAAGAAGAGTATAACCGGAGAGATAAACCTCGGTAAGTCCGTAGGTAAGGAAACCGTATTCATAAACCGCGCCGTACATGCAGGCATCGGTAAGGGAAGGTTTTGTAGTAACTTCGATAAGACCGGAGCTGGAACTGGAACTGGAATTTGCGTCGTTGTCATCAAGGGTGCTGGAAACAAAAATTTCGGTTATAAAGCGCGCAAGGAAGAAAACAACTACAAAAACCACAATGGGGATGATAATTTTAACGATAACGCCGCCTTTTTTGCTGTTTTTCTTTGCGGGCGGAGGAGTTATCTCTATAGTTCGCGGTGCTGCCGGAGCTGCGGGCTGCTGAAAGTTGTTTACTGGAGCTCCGCAATAATTGCAAAACTGTGCCTGGTCGGAAATTTCTTTTCCGCATTTGATACAAAACATATGATGACCTCCTGTTGTCCTTCGTCGGATATAAAAATGCATCCTATATATCCGTTTTGATATATAATAGCACCTTAATTTGATATCGTCAATGAAATATATAATATAATATAGGCAAGGCCAAAAACGCCCTTGGCGGAACAAGCATCCGCGTTCAAAAAAGCTTTTTTCAATATAAAAAACAAAACCTCCGCGCCTTAAAAATCGGGAACGGAGGTTTTTATCTCTGTTTTGTTTTTTATCTTTGAACTCTTCCGGAAGCATCTCCGCCGGCAAGTTTTTCAACTTCAGCAACGGAAACACGGTTATAGTCGCCTTCCACGGAATGTTTGAGAGCGGAAGCCGCAACAGCGAAGTTGATTGCTTCCTGGGTGGATTTTCCGGAAAGAAGAGCGTAAATAAGTCCGCCGCCAAAGGAATCTCCGCCGCCTACGCGGTCAACGATGCGAAGGTTATATGTTCTGCTGAAGCAATAGTTTTCGCCGTCGTAAAGCATACCTGCCCAGTCGTTGTCGCTTGCGGAAATGGAGGAGCGAAGGGTGATTGCGACTTTTTTAAATCCGAATTTATCAGCAAGCTGTTTTGCAACGGATTTGTATCCTTCGTGGTTAAGTTTTCCGCCGTAAATATCGGTGTCTTCCGCTTCGATTCCGAAAACGTCTTTTGCGTCCTCTTCGTTGGAAATGCAGACGTCAACGTATTTGCAAAGTTCGGTCATGGCTTCTCTTGCCTGTTCGCGGGTCCAGAGTTTTCCGCGGTAGTTAAGGTCGCAGGAAATTTTTACGCCTTTTGCTTTTGCGGCAATGCATGCGCGTTTGCAGATTTCGACAAGGTTCGGACCGAGAGCGGGAGTGATTCCGGTGAAGTGGAACCA
>JAZTXW010000048.1:0-60480 GCA_045636625.1 Oscillospiraceae bacterium | reverse complement strand
GAGAAACTTCTTCCCCGCAGTTGAAAAAGGTCTTCGCGAAGCTTGCAAAGTCGGTATGCTCGCAGGCTATCCCATGGTTGGCGTTCTCGGCAGACTTGTTGATGGTTCTTACCATCCTGTTGACTCCAACGATATGTCCTTCCAGATGGCTGCAAGACTTGCTTACAAAGCAGGTATTCCCCAGGCAGGCCCCGCAATCCTTGAACCTATCGGCTCCCTTAAAGTTATCGTTCCGGATGATCACACCGGTGATATCATCGGCGACGTTAACAAACGCCGCGGCCGTGTTCTCGGTATGAACCCTGTTGAAGGCGAAGACGGCTATTCCGAAGTTGAAGCAGAAGTTCCTATGAGCGAAATGCACGACTTCACCACTTCTCTCCGTTCTTCCACCCAGGGCAGAGGTTCCTTCACCTTTACATTCGACCACTATGAAGAACTTCGCGACGAAGGGCTTAAACAGGCTGTAATCGAAGAAGCAAAACAGTGGATGACCGAAGAAAAAGAATAATTTTTTCGAATAATCATAAAAGCCCCGTCATAATATTGACGGGGCTTTTTTTATTTTATATTGGAGATGATTTTTTGCTTACAGTTTCCGTCAAAACCACAAAAACAAAGGTCATAGGAACAGCCTGCGTGATTCTTGCGGCAATAATTGCAATCATCCTTTTCTTTGGCGAAAAGAACGCGGGAAACGCCGCAGAATCCATTTCACTGCACGTTGCAAATAACGAGGAGAGAATGAGATATATAGCTTCAAAAGGCTTTAAAACGGCGGAGGAGCCTTCGTCTGTGGAAGAGGAATTCCTTCCGGAAGAACCGGACGAAATTCTTCTGGAATATAACGAGCTGCAGAAAAAATCGGGTTTTGACCTTTCACCGTATTACGGGAAAACGGTAAAAAAATACGTCTATCCCGTTGAAGGAGAAAACGAAATTTTTGTGACCCTTTACGTTTTTGAAGAAAAAATAATCGGCGCGGATGTTGCCTCCCATATAGAAGGATGGCAAAGACCTATTGACGGCAAAGAAAATATAGGATAAAATATTTTCATCAAAATAAGGAACAGGTAACATAATGGATTACAGAAAAATCACGATCGAAGATTTATCCGAACTTGCTGAAATATATGCTGAAACTTTCAATTCCGACCCGTGGTACGATAAATGGACCAAGAAAACAGCGGAAAAACGCCTTTCCCAAATGATAAACAACGGCGGATTTTTCGGAATGGTTTCCTATAACGAAGAAGGAATAACCGGAATGATCCTTGGTGAAGAGGAACAGTATTTCGACGGCGTTATTTTCAGCGTAAAGGAATTCTGCGTTCGAAATGACCTTCGCGGAAAAGGAATCGGAACGGAACTTCTTGCGGAATTTGAGAGAAACCTTAAAGGAATGGGAATCCGGGAAACGGTTCTGATGACGAACCTTGAAGACGAGGAATTTTATAAAAAACGCGGTTTCCACCGCAGCCGCGGCGTAATTTATATGGGAAAAGAGTTATAATATAAGATAAAAAGCTCCGTGCTCAAAATGAGCACTGAGCTTTTTTGTTTTGTTAATTCGACTCCACAGGAACCCATTGGATATAGTGCATAGCCTGTTTTGTGCTGTCAACGGTGTTGTTTCCAATAAAAGTTCCGGTCATCTGAAAGGTATAAAAATCATCGGCACCTTCTTTTGTATAAAAAGCCATATCCTTGTTGCCGGTTTTGTGCCCCATTTCTTCGGAAACGATTCCGGAATATTCATAACCTTCAGGAAGTTCTTTAACTGGAATATACGGATTGACATAATGAATTCCGTTATAAAGCATTGCAGGTGCGCCAACGCAGGGACATTCTTCATTTGTTCCGCTTTGGCAAGCGCAAAGCACAAAAACTGAAATTAAAAGAACAGCGAAAATCTTTTTCATTTTTTCACCGCCTTTTTATTTTTCCTCGGTGTTTTCGTTTTCTGCTTTTTCTGCAAGTTTCTGAGCTTTTTTATATTCTTTTCTGGCTTTTCTTGCGGCTTTGTATTCCTGCCATTTGGGGTTGTTTTTAAAACAGCGACTGATAATGAGAACGATAACCGCAATTATGATTGCCCAGATGATGAAATAAGGAATGCTTGCAACAAACCAGACAAAGAAATCCTGAATATTGATCCAGATATCATAGATGTTGTCGCCGAAATCCGCGGAAATTCTTTCCCAGACAGTTTCTTTTTCTGTGGAAGTAACGCGTTTAACTTCGTTTACGTTGAGATGGACGGTGCTGTAATCAACAAGGTTGTCATAGGTGCGAAGCTGACTTTCGTAACTTTCAAGCTGATAGCGCACTTCCGTAAGCCTTTGCTGAAGAAGGATTATGGTGTCGATATTTTCCGCTTCCGCAAGAAGTTCAAGAAGCTGGTCATATTCGGTCTGAAGCGATTTTATTCTTGCTTCGGTGTCAACATAATTAAGGGTGACGTCGGTGGTGTCTTCATAAGAAAAAGTAACGTTTCCAAGTCCGCCGACGGTGTTTACAAATTCATCAAGCTTTCCGGAAGGAATGCGGCAGGTGAAATTTGCGTTGCGGTTTGAAGAATAATTATAGGAATTTCCGCTTACGCTGGAATTTTCAATATATCCGCCAAGAGAAGCAACTTCGGATTTGATATCGGATATGAATTTTTCAAAATCGAGTGTCTCAACGTCAATGTTGAAAGTGCGGATAAGTTTGCGGTTTCCGGAATATTGGTTTTCCGAAAGATTTGCGGAAGAGGAATTTCCGTCGAGAAGCGCATCCTCGGTGATGAATTCTTCCGTTTCAACTTCCGGCATCATTGGTGCTTCGGGAGAAACAAACCAATCACCGGTGCTCATGGATTCGTTTTTTGAATCATAAGCGAGATCGGAAGAACTGCAGCCGCCGAAAATGACTGCAATTGCAATGATAAGGGTCAGAATTCTTGATTTTTTCATGGTATCAAACCTCCTTATACTATAATAGTGCGAAAAAATCGCGTTTTTGTTGCATTGTTTTTAAAGTTCGGGATAAATTTTTTCTTCCGGTCCTTTATATTCGCGGTATGGCGGAACGTCTTCCGGGTTTCTGACAATCGTAAGGTCCTCGTCCGGAGAAAGTTCGTTTTCAGAAATATAACGGTCTTTGGAACCGAAATATTCGTTAAGAAGGGTCATATCCTCCGCTTTGCGCTTTTGTTCAAAATGGAAGAAAATCATATAGGCGGCAAGTCCGAGGACTGCGGCAATGCTTATTGCTGCGCCTGCTTTAAGACCGGGAGTTTCATAAACAAAAACAATTTCGTTGTTTCCGCGTTCCGCAAAAACGGCCATAAAACCGATGTCAACTTTTTCGATTACGGTCTCTTTTCCGTTTACATAAGCCGTCCAGCCTTTTTCATAAGGTACGGAGAAGAAAACAAGGTTTCCTTCCGGAAGGAAGATCTTTGAAGTGAATCCTTTGTGGTCACAGACAAAGCTGTATGCGGCGGTGCTTTTTCTTTCCCGGACAGTTTCACGGAAGTGTTCATACGAAAGTCCGACGTCCGGAGTGGAATCGTGGTCAAGATACTGTCCGTAAAGTTTCTGCTGACTTTCATCAAGAACAAGATAGGAAAGAAGAGCCTCCGCACGCTGGGTTTCATGGATATTGTAATATTCCTCTTCGGTTATGTATTCATCAAAGGTGAATCCCATGGGAATATAGTTTTTGTTTTCATAAATGTGGTATCCGTTTTCGGTTTCAAGATATTCAAAACCATAGCAAAGCTCGGAAGTTTCTGTTGCCTCGTCCGCATCCGCGTAAAGATATCTTACAGAAAGAAGGGAACGAAGTTCATAATATGCGAAATCGGGTTTGCTTGAAACGTCGCGTGTAACGTTGACTGTCGGATAAAACTCCATAATTGAAGGGGTCACAACGCTGTGGAAACAGCGGATGGAGGGAATATTCCAATAAAGTCCCATGTTTTCAAAACATTCGTAAAAATCCGCTCTTACAAAAGTGTTTCTGCTTTTGGGAAGGGACATTTCTTCCGCAAGACCGACAGCATCATCAATGATCTCCTCATGGTCACCGGCAAAAGTGTATCCGAGGTTCACGTAAGCAAAACCGTAAAGTCCGCAGATGATCACGGTAAGAAGCACAAGAAGATTTATATAATATTTTTTGTTGCGGAGGAACCAGAGAATAACGGTGATGACCGCGCAGGAAACCGCAAATCCTGCCCCGAGATAGAACCAGTTGTTGTTATAGAGAAGTCCAAGGTCCCAGTTTCCGTCGTTATAATGAACAGGGGTAAGAAGAAGGATTATCATAAGTCCGACTATTATGCAAATCGAAGGGATAATGCCTTTTCGCAGATCGATGGTGCAGTTTTCGCCTTCGGCGGAGGATTCAAGCGCTTTTGCCGTTGCAAGAATAAGCATAAGTATGAACATATAATACCATCTTGCGTAGAAAGAATGGTTAAGAAGTATAAAAAGCGAATTGAGAAAAGGAACAAGAGCAAAAATGCAGCAGGCAATTATCATTTTTTTGATCCAGTCGTTTTTGACGCAGCGTATATATGCGATTGCGCCGCTCATTCCGAAAAGCGGGAGCCATCCGCCCATGGAAGCCCATTGTGCGCCCTGTCCGGTAAACATATTCTGTTTTGCGGGCATATCGGGAGGGAAGAAAAAGCTTGCGATAATTGCGGGAACTCTCTGTTCGCTGTAATAAAGCCAAAGATTCCAGCCGTTTATAAAGTTGTCCGCACCGGTTCTTGGGTTATCAAGTATTGCAAGAACAGAAGGAAGAACAACAACCGCGGAAACCGCAAGCCCGATAACGGATTCCACCGCAACAAAGAGAAAACTGCGGAAGCGTCTGCTGATGTTTTTGTCGGTGATTCTGATGAAGAAATAAAGAACGGTGAAAACAACTTCGCCTATGAAGAACCAATAGTTCACAACGGCGTTGAGCGCAACCGCAATTGCGAAAGGTCCGTGTTTGTCCTCGGTTATAAGCATCTCAAGCCCAATTAAAATAAGAGGGAAAAACGCCACAACGTCAAGAAAATGGTTGAAGAATACGTTGTAAACGCAGTATCCGCTGAAAGCATAAAGAAGACCGCCGATGAGAGCAAAGCGTCTGTCTTTTACAAAACGCGAAAGATAAAAATATGCGGTGATCGCGCAGGTCATGAATTTAAGAACGAAAAGCGGAGCCATGAGATATGGAACAGCGGCAGTATCGAACGGAAGGGTAAGCCAGAAAAACGGGCTGAAAAGAAGATAGAAGGAATAGGAACCGATGAAATTGACTCCGAGATCCGTGTTCCAGTCCCAACCGATCTGTCCGCTTGTAACAAGTTCATGGGTATGCATATAAAACGCAATTTGCTGGCAGTTGTAATCGCCGTAATATGTAAAAATTCCGCCGTTCCGGTAAACGATAAGTCCGACCGTCACTATTCCGCAAAGAGCGGCAAAAAGTATCAGCCACCAATGCATATTCCTGTTTGTATGGTTAAAATCTTTTATCATTTTAAATTCCTCGAATATTTTTTATGATATTTCCGAAAGATACGGATATAAAATTCCAATATATAGTATATAACTTTTTACATTATTTTTAAAGGGGTAAATAAAAAATAACCCGCAAAGACAAAGGAACATTAAAAAAAGGCTGTATTTTTTCCGAGGAAAGTTTTATAATATAATTTACATATGTTCCCTTTGGTGGTTGTCCCGCGGGTCATTTTTAAATTTACGGAACCGAAGTTCCATAATATAAGTGCCGAAAAAATTAAGTTTTGTTGCATCGGAGGAAAGAAAAAATGAAGGAAAGCAGATTTTATGCATATATTTCAAGAATGAAACATATTTTCCGCTGGTCGCTTATGAAAAACAGCCAGCAGGAATCTCTTTCTGTACATACGCTTGATACTGCGGTAATAGTCCATTCCCTCGGTCTTCTCCGAAACCGCCGCTTCGGCGGAAACTGCAACGTTGAACGCCTTGTTATGCTTGCGTTATATCACGATTGCAGCGAGATTTTAACCGGAGATATGCCGACCCCGATAAAATATTATAATCCGGAAATAAAGGAAGCATATAAAGAAGTTGAGGCGGTTGCCAACAAAAAACTTATTGAAATGCTTCCGGAAGATCTTCGCCCGGATTATAAACCGTTTTTTGACCATTCGGACGAAGACCCGGAACTTTTGAAACTGCTTAAAGCGGCAGATAAAATTTCCGCTCTTGTAAAATGTGTTGAGGAGGAAAATTCCGGAAACCGGGAATTTTCAAAAGCAAAAATCAGCATTCTGGAATCCATAAAAGAAATGAAACTTCCGGAAGCGGATACTTTTATTGAAGAATTCCTTCCAAGCTACGGACTTACAATTGACGAGCTGAATTAACGCATTATGCTCGAAATTCCGTTGGCGATACTGCCGACGGCTTTAACGGTTTTTGCGGCGCTTTTGCGCATTTTGCGGACGTTGGTGCCGCGGCTGTGATTGTTCATCATATAAACCGCGGTTCCGATAGCCGCGGCCGCAGCCGCGCCGCTCATAACGGCGGAAACTGTTCTGTTCATAAATAATCCCTCCATTCTTTTGTTTTGCAAAAATATTTTCCGCATTTAAAGAAAATGAATTCGCGGAATTTTTCGGATTTTAAAATGGAGAAAATTTTAAAAAAGAGGTGTTCCGATTGGAAAAAAGACCGGCAAGAGTTGCCGCAATACATGACCTTTCCGGTTTCGGAAGATGTTCCGTTTCCGTAATCCTTCCTGTTCTTTCCGCAATGGGGATCCAGGTCTGCCCGGTTCTGACAGCGGTTTTATCAACCCATACCGGCGGATTCGGCGAAGTTGTTTTCCGCGATCTTACGGATTATATAAAACCTGCCCTTGAACATTATAAAAATCTTGATATAGGTTTTGAGGCGGTGTATTCCGGTTTCCTCGGAAGCGAAGAACAGGTTGATTCCTGCCTTGAATTTTTCAAAAGTTATCCTAACGCATTGAAAATAGTGGATCCGGTAATGGGCGATAACGGAAAAGCATACAGGACATGCACCAAAAATCTCCAGAACAGGATGAAAGAACTTGCGGCTGTTGCGGATGTTATTACGCCAAACCTTACCGAAGCGTTTATGCTTCTCGGTGAAAGCTATAAAAACGAACCCATGACTGTAACCGAGGCCAGAAGTCTCCTCCTGAAGCTTAAAAATCTTGGCCCGAAAAAAATTGTTGTTACCGGTGTTGAACTTGCAACGGGAATTCTTGCAAACATCGGCTATGACAGCGAGCAAGGTTCTTTCTGGTATTCTCCCTGTGAATATATCCCTGTGCATTATCCCGGATGCGGAGATATCTTTGCGTCGGTGCTTATCGGCGCAATGCTCAGCGGAGCAAGCCTTCCGATAGCTATCGGAAAGGCGACGGATTTTGCGGAACTTTGCGTAAAAACAACTTTCAGCTACGGAAGCGACCCAAGACAGGGCGTAATGCTGGAATCTGTTCTCGGAAGTCTTATCCGCGGAGATATTATTCCGAAATATAAAACTTTATAAAAAAAGGACGGTTTAAAACCGTCCTTTTTTATTTTACGCAAACTGGGAATTATAAAGGGTGCTGTAAAATCCTCCAAGTTCCAGAAGTTCCTCGTGGGTACCCTGTTCGGTAACCGTTCCGTCCCGGACAACAAGAATATTGTCCGCGTTCTGGATGGTGGAAAGTCTGTGCGCAATTACAAAACAGGTGCGCCCTTTCATAAGTTCGTTCATGGCTTCCTGGATCTTTATTTCTGTTCTGGAGTCAACGTTGCTGGTCGCTTCATCAAGAATAAGCATGGGAGCATCGGAAAGAAAAGCCCTTGCAATGGTGATAAGCTGCCGCTGACCTTTTGAAATATTGACGCCGTCATCGGAAAGAACGGTGTCATAACCTTCCGGAAGGCTTTCGATATATTCGTCGATCCTTGCGGCTTTTGCAGCGGCCTTTACTTCCTCAAGAGTGGCATTCTCGCGTCCGTAAACAATGTTTTCAAAAACCGTTCCGTGGAAAAGCCAAGTGTCCTGCAAAACCATGGTGAACGCTTTGCGAAGGTCTTTTCGTTTTATTTCCTTTGCGGGAATTCCTTCAAGGCGTATTTCGCCGGAATCCACGTCATAAAAACGCATAAGAAGATTTATGATGGTGGTTTTTCCTGCGCCTGTGGGACCGACTATTGCAATGGTTTTTCCGGGTTCGGCTTTTACCGAAACGTTTTTGAGAATCGGTTTTTCCGGAACATATCCGAAAGAAACATTGTCAACCTCAACAAAACCCTTAACGTTTTCAAGGTTTTGCGAATCGGAAGAATCCTCGGGTTCGGGTTCTTCGTCAATGATACGGAAAACCCTTTCCGCCGCGGAAAAAGCGGATTGGAATTCATGAAGAATATTTGCGAATTCGTTTATCGGTCCGGCAAATTTTCTGGAATACTGAACAAACTGGGCAACTCCGCCAAGGGTGATGAAAAAAATCGAAACTTCAGAAACCTTTCCGCCGAAGGAAAGCATATAGAGTATTCCGCCGAGCATTGCAACAAGGGACATTGAAAGATTGTTTATGAAGTTTACGGAAGGACCAAGCGTTGCGCCGTAATATTCCGCGCGGTAATAAGCTTCCATGGCGGATTCGTTTCTTTCGTTGAATCTGCCGGAAATAACGTCCTGTTTTCCGTAAGCTTCGATAGAGCGGGTTCCCGAAAGCATTTCTTCCGCAAAACCGTTCAGCTCACCAAGCTTTTTTGAACGTTCGCTGAAAAGCGGACGGACTTTTTTGGAACGGTAACGGGTGAAAAGAATCGAAGCAGGAACGGTGAACGCAAAAATCAGTATCATCGGTTTTGAAATATTCCACATGAAAATAAGGGAACCGAGAACAGTATAAACGCTTGTCATGACCTGAACAAGGTCGTGGGAAAGGGAAGAGTTGATGGTATCGATATCATAGGAAATACGGCTTATGATGTCGCCTGTGGGGTGTGTGTCGAAATATCCGACGGGAAGGGTATTCAGTTTTTCAAAAAGCTGTTTTCTCATGCGGTAAACTATCTTCTGGCTCAGGTGTATCATTATTACAGCAAGAAAATAGGCAAGAATTGCTGAAAGAGCATAGCATACCGCCATTCTGATAACGTTTTCCCAAACCTCCGGAAGGTTGCTTCCGCCGGAAAGGCTGATGGCGTCGATTGCCGCTCCGGAATATTTCGGTCCGAGAAGCGAAAGCTGGTTGGAAAGAAGAGTGAAAACAACCGCGGAAATAAAAAGCGGCCATTCTTTAAAGACATATTTTCCAAGGCGGATGAGGATTCCTTTTGTGTTTTTTGATTTGTTATTTTCAGTCAACAAAAGCACCTCCCATCTGAGAATCGCTGATTTCTTTATATTCGGGACAGTTTTCAAGAAGTTCTTCGTGAGTTCCTCTTCCGATAATTTTTCCGTTGTCAAGAACAAGGATCTCTCCGCAGTTTTTAACGGAGCTTACCCTTTGGGCAACAGTTATAACGGTGGAACCGGAAAGTTCGGTCTCAAGAGCGCTGCGAAGCGCCGCATCGGTTTTGTAATCCAGCGCGGAGGAGGAATCGTCGAGGATTATGATATCCGGTTTTGCGGCAACCGCTCTTGCGATAAGAAGACGTTGGCGCTGTCCGCCGGAAAGGTTGGTTCCTTTCGGTGCGATAACGTGTTTGTATTTTTCCGGAAGTTCTTCGATAAAATCCTCCGCCTGGGCGATTTTTGCCGCTCTTCTGATTTCCTCATCAGAAAGTTCTCTTCCGAAAGAAATGTTTTCTTTTATGGTATCCGCATAAAGAAAATCGTTCTGAAGCGCAACGCCGAACATTGAAGTAAGTTCTTTGCGGCTATAAGCTGTAATATCTTTTCCGTTGATTCTGATTTTTCCAAAATCCGCTTCATAAGCCCGCATAAGAAGTTTTGCAAAAGTGGATTTTCCGCTTCCGGTTGCGCCGATTATTCCAAGAGTTCCGCCTTTCGGAACAGAAACGGAAAGATTTTCGATATTGTTCTTTTTGCCGAGATAGGAAAAAGAAACGTTTTCAAAAGATATGAATTTTTGGCTGTCAGGTCCGGAAGAATCTTCGGTGACAAAAAATCCGTCCGGGGTTTCAAGAACTTCAGCGATTCTGTTTGCGGAAGCGGCGCATTTTGTGTACATTACAAAAATTCTCGAAATTACCATCATCGCCATGGAAATAAGGGTAAAATACTGAACGAAAGCAATAACCGTTGCCGGGGTGGAAATACCTTTCTGAACGGTAAAGGCGCTTACCGCAACAACGGCGGTGATGCCAAGGTTCATAAGAAGGGTCATGATCGGGTTTACCGAACCCATAATGGTTCCGGCTTTGCGTTCCTCTTTTGAAAGAGCAAGGTTGACCCGGTCATAGCGGCGGTTTTCATAATCGTTTTTTGAAAGAGCCTTTATTACGCGGATTCCCTGGGTGTCCTCACGGACTACACGGACCATGCTGTCAACGGATTTCTGGACTTTTGTATAAAGCGGAACGCCGTTCCGGGAAATGGAATAAACCGTAATGAAGATAAAAGGAAGAGTCGCAAGCATTATAAGCGCAAGGTTCGGGTCCATAAAAAAGCTTATGCTCATTCCGCCGATAAGAAGAATAGGCGCTCTAACGCCCATTCGCTGCATCATGCTTACAAAGTTGTGAACGTTATAAGTATCGGTAGTTATTCTTGATTCAAGGGAAGGAATGGTAAAACGGTCTGTATCCGTTGCGGAAAGATAAAGAGTTTTTTCAAAAAGATCTTTTCTCATCTTTTTGGAAAAATCTTTCGACGTCTTTGCTGCCATCCTGTTTGCAATAATGTTTCCCGCACAGGCAAGTGCGGCGCAGATGATCATGGCAATTCCCCAGAAAACAACTTTTTCAACTCTAAGAGTTCCTATTACGTTGTCAAGGATATGGGTGAGAATATACGGAAGAAAAAGTTCAACAACCGTTCCCGCAATTTTTATCGAAAGGCCTACGGCCATCCGGTTTTTAAAAGGTTTAAGGTATTTAAGAAGAAATTTCATTTTTCGGCAGTCATCTCCGTTCTTTCAACGATTTCTCTTGCGTTTTGTTCAATCCGGAAAAGAACGGACTGAAAAATCGCAAATTCCTCTTCGGAAATCCCTTCGGAAACAAGGCGGTTCCATTCCGCGGTTACAAAGCGGACGGAAGGGATAATTTCAAGAAGTTTTTCTGTCGGAAAAACAAGGGTTTTCCGCTTGTTTTCCGGGTCGGTTTTTCTTTCGACAAAGCCTTTCTCCTCAAGGGAGGAAAGTGCCCTTGCAACTCCGCTTTTATCAATGCAGATATCTTTCGCAAGTTCATCCTGGGATCGTCCGGGTTCACGGCAGATTGCAAGAACAAGGGAATGATGGATTGCGCTGAGTTCGCCTTCGGCATGTTTTGTACGGAAGGCAAATTGGCATCGGCTGATTATATTAAGACTTTTCATAAATTTTGGCATAGAATATTCCTCCTTTTCCTGAAAAATGTTGCGAATGCAACTGTTGCTTACGCAACAATTATAACATAAAATTTCTTTCCCGTCAACAGAAGGATAAAATAACCCTTTGAGCACCGGAAACATTTTTTGTGCTCAAGCGGTTTATACAGGAATATCTGCCGCTTTTCATGGAAAAATATCCTTTGGAAAGGCGGCGTTTTTTAATGAATATTTCAACGGATATTGAAACGAATAAACTGCATTTTGATGCGCTTTTTTGCACAAAACGCAACTTTGATCTGAAGAAAAGGGAACTGATGATTGCCGGAAAATCTGCGGTGCTCTATATGATAGACGGCTTTCTTCGAAGCGACGTTCTTGAACGGATCCTGGCGGAATTCAGCTTTTTGAAGGAAGGGGATGCGGATTCCGAAAAGGAGTTTTTTGAACGTCATATCCCTTTTGCCGGTGTTGAGGCGGAAAGTGAGGATTCGATGCTCGTAACGGCGGTGCTCAGCGGAAGAACGGTGCTCATTGTTGACGGATTCGCAAACGCGTTCGTTTTTGAACTGCGTAATTATCCCCAGCGCGATAACGCTGAGCCGGATCGTGACAAAGTTCTGCGCGGTTCAAGGGACGGTTTTACGGAAACAATGCTTTTCAACGCCGCGCTGATCCGCAGAAGAATACGCGACTGTGACCTAAGCGTTGAATATCAGTCCATAGGAACTGTTTCAAAAACAGATATTGCCCTTTGCTATCTCAGCGGAAAAGTGGATAAAGAAATGCTTGGGGACGTGCGGAACAAAATAAAAAACTCCAAACTTGAAGCGCTGACAATGAGCCAGGAGGATATGGCGAATGTTATAAACGGAAAACAGCGCTGGAATCCTTTTCCGAAATATAAATTTACCGAACGTCCGGACGTTGCTGTCGCGCAGATAATGCAGGGCGACCTTATTGTTCTGGTGGATAACACGCCAACGGCAATGATCATGCCCGCGACAATTTTTGATATTGCGGAGGACGCAAACGATTATTATTTTCCGCCGCTTACAGGAGCGTATCTTCGGATAACACGAATTTTAACAATGCTTGTTACTCTTTTTGTAACGCCGGTATGGCTTCTTGCGCTTGAATATCCGGAAAAAGTTCCGGATGTGTTCAGATTCGTTCTTGTTACGGAAAATCAGAATATACCGATAATCTGGCAGCTTTTGATTCTGGAATTTGTGATAGACGGACTGAAACTTTCCTCCCTCAACACCCCGGGAATGCTTTCTTCAACTTTTTCGATAATCGCCGGAATAATCGTAAGCGATTTTGCGGTAAAAAGCGGTTGGTTTGCTTCGGAAACAATGCTCTATATGGCTTTTGTCGCAATGGCAAACTACAGCCAGCCGGGGTATGAACTTGGCTACGCAATAAAATTCATGCGGATGTTTATGCTTATCGGGATATCGGTTTTCGGAATATGGGGTTTTATTGCGGGAATTGCGCTTACGGTTTATCTTCTTCTTTCAACAAAAATTCACGGAAAAGGCGGATATTTTTCTCCGATAATCCCTTTTTCCGCAAAAGGTTTTGCAAGGCTTCTGTTCCGTCTTAAATAATCTTTTTCGGAATAATTTTGTTAGAAATTTGTTAAATAATTCAATATTTGTTGAAAAGAGCATAAAAATAGGTTATTATATTTTTATTGTCGGAACAAAAAGTTCGCTTGAAAACGACATCAAATAGATAAAAAACAAACAAGGACGGACGACAAAAATATGGTATTTGCAAACTTATTTTTCCTCTATCTTTTCCTGCCGGTCAACCTGATACTCTATTTTTCCACGAAAAACAGAGCATTCAGAAACGCAGTGCTTATTTTCTTCTCGCTCTTTTTCTATGCGTGGGGTGAACCGGTTTGGGTAACTCTTCTTATTTTCAGTGCGACAATTGACTATTTCCACGGTCTGATAATTGAAAAGAACCGCGGCAAAATCGGCGCAAAGCTTGCGCTTATTTCCTCGCTTGTTTTAAACCTTGGTCTTCTTGGAATTTTTAAATACAGCGGATTCTTTGTCGAAAACTTTAATTTCCTCACAGGTCTTGATCTTCCGGTTCCGGAATTTGCTCTTCCGATTGGTATAAGCTTCTATACTTTCCAGACTTTGAGCTATACCATCGACGTTTATAAAGGCAATGTTGAACCCCAGCACAATTATATGAAGTTTTTCATGTATGTTTCTCTTTATACCCAGCTTGTTGCGGGTCCGATCGTAAGATATTCCGACGTTGCGATCGAAGTCAACAACCGCCGGGAAAACCTCGAGGATATCTGGAGCGGTACCGCAAGATTCCTCGTTGGTCTTACCAAAAAAGTTTTTATTGCAAACGTTGCCGGCCAGTTTGCGGAAACCTATCTTTCCGGCGATATTACTGCAAGAAGCACCGCAGCGGTATGGTTCGGTGTTCTGATGTTCTCTATCCAGATTTATTATGACTTTTCCGGTTATTCCGATATGGCGATCGGTCTTGGAAAAGTGTTCGGTTTCCATTTCCTCGAAAACTTCAACTATCCTTATATCTCCCGTTCCGCAACGGAATTCTGGAGAAGATGGCATATGTCCCTCGGCGGATTTTTCCGTGACTATGTTTATATTCCCCTTGGAGGAAACAGAAAGCACCAGTATCTCAACCTTTTCATCGTCTGGTTCCTTACCGGTTTCTGGCACGGAGCAAGCTGGAACTTCATTATCTGGGGCCTTTGGTTCGGAGCGCTTATCATCGTTGAAAAACTCTTCCTCCTCAAGTGGCTCAAAAAGCTTCCGGTTGTTTCCAACATCTATCTTCTCTTTGTTGCGGTTATCGGCTGGGTAATGTTCTATTTCGAAGACATGGGACAGATGATGGATTGCTTCGCCGTAATGTTCGGAGCAAAAGGCACCGGATTCTGGGATATCTCTCTTGAACTCACTCTTCTCGGCAATGTTTTCTGGATTATTCTTGCTGTTGCGTTCTGCTGCCCGATTGTTCCGGCGGTCAAAAAATTTGTCGAAAACCGTCCGAAACTCCAGATGCCCGCAAAAATCCTTATGATTCCCGCGAACGCGGTCATGCTTATAGTCAATACCGCACTTCTTGTCGGTATGAGCTACAACCCGTTCCTCTACTATAAATTCTGATGAAAGGAGGCAGTTTTCATGAAAATCGATAAATACGCCTACGGCGAAGATTATAATAGAGAACGCAGCGATAAAATAGTTAAAATCGCAAGCGTTGCCGTCTGCCTTCTTCTTATTTTTGTAATAGGAATTCTTGCCTGGGCTCTTCCTCAGCCGACCTATTCCGAATATGAAAAACGCGACCTTAACCAGATGCCCGAATTCAGTTTTGAATCTCTTTTTGAAGGCGAATATACCCTTGGAATAGAACTTGCCTATGCGGATACATTCACTTTCCGCGAAGGTTTCGTAAAACTCCAGTCCGCTCTCGAGGATATGCGCGGAATCCATATCGATGGTGCGCAGATCTACGGTCCCGTTCCCGGAACAACCGAGGATGAAATTCCTCCGGCTTCTTCCGAAAGTTCCTCCGAACCCGAAAGCGAACCTTCTGTAGATCCTTCCTCCGGAAGCGAAAGCCAGCCGGAAGAACCGGTTTCTTCCGAAAGTTCTTCCGAGCAGGAGAGCATTTCCGAACCGGAACAGCCGGTTGTTGATGACGGTGAACAAGGCGAAACCGTTGCCGGAATATTCGTTTATAAAGGAATTGCGTTTGAACTTTTCGGCGGAAGCAAATCCGCCGCTGAATACTATGCTTCCGTTGTAAATAAATACGGCGATGCTTTTGGAAGCGGAGTTAAAGTCTATAATATGGTAATTCCGAAACATGCCGAACTTTATGACTTCCCGAGAAAATATCAGAACATTTCCAACTCTGAAAAAGACAGCATAGATTATATCTATTCCATGTATGACAGTGACGTTATCGCCGTCGATGCTTACAGCGTTCTTGAAGCGCATAAAGACGAATATCTTTATTTCAACACCGACCACCATTGGACAGGTCTCGGTGCATATTACGCCTATACCGCATTTATGGAAGCAGCGGGACTCAGCTACTATGATTACGATTCCTATACAAAACACACCATAAACGGCTTCCTCGGAACACTTTATTCCGGAACAAATATGGCAAAAGCCCTTGAGGAAAACCCGGACTATGTCGAATGGTGTGAATTCCCCGTTTCCAACAAAACCTATCAATATAACAAAGGCGATCTTGAGAACTATTTCGCTTCTTCCGTAATGCATGGCTATGCAAGCGGACCTTATTCCTACGGTGTATTCCTCGGAGGAGATTTCCCGCTTACCATTATCAAAACCAACGTAAACAACGGAAGAAAACTCGTTATAATCAAGGAATCCTACGGAAACGCTCCGGCAACCTATATCGCCGCAGGTTTTGAAGAAACCTATGTTGTTGATGAACGTTATTACGACGGAAACCTTGCAGAACTTGTTGAGGACCGCGGAATCACCGATGTTCTTATCATCAATAACTGCGCCGCCGCAAACACTAATTTCCATATCGCGAATATCGAAAGCCTTCTTACCCAAAGCTATTCCGGCGCAATAGCATATCCGGAGGACTGAAAAATGGAAAAGAAGCTTTTGATAAAAGAAAACAGTTTTATCGAAACCGAAATAACCGCTGTCACAAACGAGGGCAGCGGTGTTTCGCGTTATGAAGGAATGGTCGTTTTCACTCCGCTTACGGCGCCCGGGGACTTTGCAAAAGTTAAAGTTGCAAAGGTTGGAAAAACCTGTATCTACGGAGAACTTGAATCCGTGCTCAGACCTTCCGAAGGAAGAACCGACCCGGATTGCGAGGTTTTCGGCGAATGCGGAGGCTGCTCCCTTCGCCACATGAAATATGAGGCGGAGCTTTTTGAAAAAACAAACTGGGTGCGTGACCACGTTCAGCGAATCGGCGGATTTGATATCGAACCTTTCCCTGCAATCGGTTCTCCGAAAACCGAAGAATACCGCAACAAAGCCATTTATCAGGTGGGAACGGCGAAAAACGGCGAACCGGTTTTCGGTTTTTACCGCAAAAAAAGCCATGACGTAATGGATTGCAAAAACTGCCGCCTTCAGCCTAAGGAATTTTCGGATATCCTTACGGCAATCGGATTTTTTGTAAAACAGAATAAAATTTCCATCTATGATGAAAAATCCCACAGCGGACTTCTGCGCGCGGTCTATATCAGAAAAGGCGAGGTCACCGGAGAAATCGGTGTCTGCCTTGTGCTAAACGGAGATAAACTCCCGGGAGAAAAACTTCTTGTTTCACTTCTGAGCACGCAGTTCAAAAATATTGTAAGCATCGTGCTCAACACAAATAAAGAACGCACGAACGTGGTGCTCGGAAGAAAATCAAGAACAATTTTCGGAAAAGACGGAATAACCGACGTTCTCTGCGGAGTAACGGTAGATATTTCTCCCGCAGCTTTTTATCAGGTGAACCATTCCGGGGCGGAGATCCTTTACAAAACCGCAGCGGATTTTGCCGGACTTTCCGGCGGAGAACTTGTTCTCGATCTTTACTGCGGAGCGGGCACAATCGGTCTTTCAATGGCAGAAAAAGCCGGAAAGCTTATCGGAGTTGAAATCGTTCCGGAAGCCATTGAAAACGCAAAAATAAACGCAAAACGAATGGGTGTGACCAATGCGGAGTTCATCTGCGGGGACGCCGGAACAGCCGCTGCCGAACTTGAAAAACGCGGCACAGCCCCTGACGTTATAATTCTCGATCCTCCGAGAAAAGGCTGCAGCGAAGATACCCTTGAGGCCGTTGCAAAAATGGCACCGAAACGCGTCGTTTATGTTTCCTGCAACACAGCAACAATGGCGCGCGATTTCAAAATCATGCAATCCCTCGGATATGAACCGGAAAAGGTCCAGCCGGTGGATATGTTCCCGAAAACCGCACATGTTGAAGGTGTTGGTCTGCTTAATAAAAAATGACATAAGGTGGGTGACACAGTGAACGAAGAATGCCTTATCTGCAAAGCGCCGCTTACATATCTTGAAAAAGACGAACTTATGGAAGGCGCCCTTTGCCATAAAAAAGAGCTGACAAAAACCTGCTGCAAAAAGGGTCATTACGTTTGTGACGATTGCCACACAAAAGGAATGGACAGCATTTTTGCCATTTGCCTTGCGGAAAAATCGAAAAATCCGGCGGAAATCGTCAGAAAAATGATGGATCTTCCTTTCTGCCATATGCACGGTCCGGAACATCACGTTATGGTGGGTTCCGCTTTGCTTACCGCGTATAAAAATGCCGGCGGCGACATTGATTTAAAAGAAGCGCTTCTTGAAATGCAAAGCCGCGGAAGAAAAGTTCCGGGCGGAGCCTGCGGATTCTGGGGTGCCTGCGGCGCAGGAATAAGCAGCGGAATGTTCGTTTCGATAATCACAAAATCAAACCCTCTCGCAAACGAAGAATGGGGCTTTCCCAACAAAATGACTTCAAAATCCCTTGATGCAATCGGAAAAATCGGCGGACCCCGCTGCTGTAAAAGGGATTCCTATCTTGCAATAAAATCCGCGGTGGAATTTGTCCGCGAAAATTTTGGAATAGCAATGGAAGAAAGCGTAATAATCTGTAAGCATTATGAGAAAAATAATCAGTGTATAAAGGGACGCTGTCCGTTTTATCCTTTTGATAAATAAATGAAAAGGAGAATTCCAATGAAAAAACTTCTCTATATCGATTCCTGTATTCGCAATGAACTTTCAAGAACAAAACGCATTGCGACCCCGATTATCGAAAAACTCGGCGAGCGCTATGATGTGGAAACAATCGTCATAAACGACCTTAAGCTGAACCCGGTACAGATTGACGAAAACCGCCGCAGAGCAAACGGGGTCGTTTCCGAAGAAGCCATTTGCTGGGCAAACAAAATCAAGGAAGCCGACAGAATCGTAATCGCCGCGCCTTTCTGGGATATGTCGATTCCCGCGGCGCTTAAAACCTTTTTTGAACTTTGCTCCCTTTTTGGAGTGACTTTTGACAGCGACGACAAAACCTGCTTCGGCCTTTGCAAGGCGGAAAACGCGCTTTTCATCACCACCCGCGGAATGGAAATCAAAACAGGTGAACCCCTTGAACAGGCGACTCCTTATCTCAAAGCGCTTTTCTGGCTTTGGGGAATAAAAGGTTTTGAGGTCGTTGCAAGAAATAATTTTGACTATATCCCGCAGGAAAAAATTGAAGAGGAAATTGCTTCCGCCATCGAAGAGGGACTTGAAATTGCGGAAACTTTCTGAATCCTTTGCGGTTCTTTCATATATTTTTGCCGCCGCTTTTCTTCTTTTATATTTTGTGGCGGAAATAATCCCGACGTTCTCGCTTTCAACGGTCGGAAGACTTGTTCTCCTTTGCGCAAGCTGTGGGTTTCTGTGGCTTGGCGGGTTTATTTTTACAAAGAAAAGCGGAAACAACCGTTCGATGAAAATAAACCTCCGGATTTTCCTTGGGCTTTATCTTTTGCTTTTTGCAACGCTTACCCTTTTTGATCCCCTTTGGGGAAGGAACGGGGGATTTGTAATCTGGAACAGGGAACTTCTGGAAACTTATGTCAACAGCAGTCTTAACATTGTTCCGTTCAGAACGATTTTACAGTATTTTTACCGCGGTACGGTTAACCAGTTTGCGGTGAATATTGTGGGAAATCTTGTCTGTCTTATGCCGCTTGGAATCCTTCTTCCGCTCAATTTTGAAAAACAGCGCAGGACCTGGATTTTTCTGCTTACCTGCGTTTTAATTGTTTCGGCGGTGGAAATTCTTCAGTTCATAACCCTTTCCGGAAGCTGCGATATTGACGATTTGATTCTTAATGTCGGTGGAGCATTTCTGATTTATCTTTTTACAAAAAATAAAGAAGCTTTCGGATTTTTAAAACAGATCTTTCTTCTTGAATAAAAAAGCACCCGCCGTTTTGGCGAGTGCTTTTTGTTTTATGAGTTATGAGGTTTGACAATCTAAAAAGTGTTTTTATTTTACTGTGCAAGATATTCTTCAAGGCAAAGTCCGGATTCTTTAATAAGAGCGGCCTGTTCTTTTCCGACATAGCGGAAATGCCAGGGCTCATGCGCAAAACCGGTTATCTCATTTTTGTCAGCGGGATAGCGGAGAATGAATCCGTATTCATGGGCGTGCTCAAGAAGCCATGCTTCCTCCGGAGAACCGACAAAATCTCCATTTGCACATCCGATATCGACCGCAAGTCCGCAGTTATGTTCGCTTGCTCCGCCGGGAACTTCTGTTTTTCCTTCAGCAAAAAATTCATTTTGCTTTTTAATGGTTCTGAATGCGGTATAAAAAATAAAATCAAGTCCCTCGGCTTCTCCGGCGGCAATCATTGCGGAAAGATCTGCTGCAATTCTTGCGTCAACCGCATGGTTCTGGCTGTCAATAACAACCGTTTCAACGGAAAAATCTTCGGGAAGGGGATTTTCAAGGTTTACAAGTAGCATGAACCATTCGTCGCGCGGAATAAGGTCTTCTTCGATAATAGGGTCTTCAACAACCGGAACTTCCGGAACGGATTCCGGTTCTTCGGGAATTACGGGAACTTCCGGTTCGCTTTCTTCCGGAATCTCAGGTTCGGAAGGGACGGAAGGTTCTTCCTGTTCGGAAGGTTCTGTTTTTACAACAGCCGAAAAACTGAGATTAGGTCCGTATTCGATAAAAGCAAAAATTCCGCCGCCGACAGCAATTACCAGAATTACAGAAAGAACAGCGAGAACGATTTTTTTGCTGCTGCGTTTTTTGTGCCTTATTTTAATGGCGCGTGGTTCGCGCTCTTCAGGGTCGATTCTTGTGCCGTTTGTCATTAAAAGTTTCTCCTTTTCGTATCAAAGGGTTTAAAAAACATATTTTCACAAATACAAATATAATAAAAAATTATGATTTTGTCAACCAATGTTAAAGTGCGGATGTAAATCTGCACAAAAAAGCGCTTCCAAAATATGCTTGTTTTTGATTTTGAAAAGGTGTATGATACCCTTGTATTCTTATTATTATATTTAAGAGGTGCTGTATGACAGAAAAAGAAAAATGCGACCTCGGCCTTATGTATAATCCGATGGAGTTTATCGGCGATATGTTTGCCGCAAGGGATAAATGTACCGAATACAACAATATCCCTTTTTCGGAATTTGAAAAAAGAGTTGAATTCATTAAAAACTTTTTCGGAAAAACCGGAGAAAAGGTTTTTGTCGAAAACGGTTTTAAATGTAATCTCGGATATAATATCGAAGTAGGAGAAAATTTTTACTGCAATTTCAACTGCACCATTTACGATGCGGGAAAAGTAAAAATCGGAAATAACGTGATGTTCGGTCCCTGCGTAACGCTTTGCACAGCGACCCACCCGACCAAAGCAAGCGAACGCCTTAATGAAAAAGGGGAAGAACTTTCTTTTCCGATAACCATAGGCGATAATGTCTGGATAGGCGGCGGAGCATTCATTAATCCGGGCGTTACAATCGGAAAAGGCGCTGTGGTTGCTTCCGGTTCGGTTGTAACAAAAGATGTTCCGGAAAACGCCCTTGTTGCCGGCGTTCCGGCTGTTGTTAAAAAGTATATCGAAAACGAATGATATAAAAATCCGAAAGGAAAAGAACGATGAAAATTGTTGTAATCGGCGCAGGAAAAGTCGGAAGCACCCTTGCTTCCGAATTGGTTAAAGAAGGACACGAAGTTCTTATGATGGATACCAACGAGGAACGTCTTGAATTCCTCCAGAACAGGATAGACATCATGACCCTTTGCGGAAACGGTGCGTCAAAAGAATATCTCCAGGAAGCGGAAGTTGCGGATTCCGACCTTGTAATCGCCGCAACCTCTGCGGATGAAGTAAACATTCTCTCCTGCTTTATTGCAAGACAGATCGGTGCTCCGAAAACCATTGCAAGGGTCAGGAACCCCGAATACAGAAACCAGCTCGAACTTATGAAAGAGGAGCTTGGCCTTTCGATGATCGTAAACCCGGAACTTTCCGCCGCAAACGAAATTTCAAGGATCTTCCGTTTTCCTTCCGCAAACGATGTTGAACTTTTCTGCCGCGGTCATGTTGAACTTGTTGAATATACCATCGGAAAAGATTGTCCTTTAAAAGATTTTGCGCTTAAGGATATTTACGGAAAATATAAAATAAAAGTTCTTATCTGCGCGGTTCGCCGCGGAGATGAAATCACAATTCCGAAGGGCGATTTTGTCCTTCGCGAAGGAGATAAAATCAATATAACTGCCTCTCCGAAGAATATTCATGATTTCTTCGAGGCAATAGGAAGTTTTAAACGCCCGGTAAAAAGCGTTATGATAGTCGGCGGTTCGATGATTGCCTATTATCTTGCAAGCCAGCTTATCGATATGAGAATCGACGTAAAAATCGTTGAAGAAAATCCTAAACGCTGCGACGAACTTTCCGAGCTCCTTCCGAAAGCTTCGATTGTTTGCGCGAACGCAACCGAAAACGACCTTCTTCTCGAAGAAGGCATTATGGATTTTGACGGCTTTGTTGCGCTGACCGGTCTTGATGAGATGAACATCATCTACGGAATGTACGCAAAAACAAAGAATGTTGAAAAAGTTATAACCAAAGTACATCACCTTTCATTCCCTGAAGTTATTGAACTCAGCGGAATCGAAAGCGTAGTTTCTCCGAAACTTATCACTGCGGAGCGCATAAGCTCCTATGTACGAGCGATCCAGAACTCTTACAGCAAGAACAAAGTCGAATCTCTCCGAAGAATCGTAGATAACCGTATCGAAGCTCTTGAATTTATTGTAAGAGACGACGAAAAATATATCGGAATCCCGCTTAAAGATCTTCCGATAAAGGAAAATATCCTTGTTGCCGCAATAGTAAGAAAAGGTCATGCCATTATCCCCGGCGGTTTCGATGAAATTCAAAAAGGCGATTCGGTCGTTGTAATAACTTCCGAAATGGCAAGCATTGAAGAACTTGACGATATTATGAGGTAATTATGAACTATAAAATGATTCGATACATCATCGGAATGATCCTGATGGCGGAATCTGTTTTTATGGTTCTTCCGATGCTTGTTTCTCTTTTTTACGGAGAATATTCCGTTCTGATGCCGTTTGGCATCAGCATTTTTGCGGCTTTTTGTACAGGAATTATTTTTGGACGCAAAAAACCTAAAAACGATCTTATTTTTGCAAGAGAAAGCTATATTTCCGTTGCGGCGGGATGGATCCTTGTTTCGCTTTTCGGAGCATTGCCTTTCTATCTGAGCGGAGCTATTCCTTCCGTTGCCGATGCGATTTTTGAAACGGTTTCAGGATTTACAACAACGGGCGCGACAATTCTTGCCGAGGTGGAAATACTTCCGAAAGGGATCCTTTTCTGGAGAGCCTTCACCCATTGGATCGGCGGTATGGGAATAATCATGTTCCTGTTGATGCTTACACAGTTTTCTGAAGGACATTCGCTTTATATCATGAGAGCGGAGGTCCCCGGACCGACCGTCGGTAAAATCGCGCCGAAATCCAGTTCAAACGCTCTTATCCTCTATGGAATTTATTCCGGACTTACCGTTGTGGAAGCGATTCTGCTGATTTTTGGAGGAATGGGTGTTTTTGACGCGGTAACGACCGCAATGTCCACAGCGGGAACCGGCGGTTTCAGCGTGCGCGATGCGGGAATTGCCGCTTATGAAAGTGCCTATATTGAATGGATCGTGGCAATTTTCATGCTTGTATTTGCTGTAAACTTCAACCTCTATTATCTGATGCTTCTTCGCCGTTTTAAAATTGTGTTCAGAAGTGAAGAACTTCGCGTTTTCCTCGCAATAGTTGCAATATGTACTGTAATAATAGGAATAAACTGTGTTGAATATTACGGCGATTTCGGAACTTCCATAAGAAAAGCATTCTTTGGAACAACTGCAATAATTTCCACAACAGGTTTCGGCGGAGTTGAATTTATGAACTGGCCGATGCTTTGCCATTCGATAATTCTGCTGCTGTTTTTTACAGGTGCGTGTGCCGGTTCAACCGCAGGCGGACTTAAATTAAGCCGTATTATTATGACGTTCAAAATGCTCCGCAAGGAATCCCATCGTCTTGCGCATCCGCACGAAGTTACAACGATTAAATTCGAAGGCAAAATTATTGACAAAGAAACAAGAAGCTTTATAATGGTTTATATGAGCGCGTTTTTTGTTATTCTTGCGGTTTCAAGTATCGTTGTAATGATTGCGGGATATGATTACGAAACAGCGTTCACAGCGGCGCTTTCAAGCCTGAATAACGTTGGTCCCGGGCTTGGGAAAATCGGACATGCGGGTTATTTCGGATTTTTTGATGATGTTACAAAAATCTTCCTTTCTCTGCTTATGCTTACAGGAAGGCTTGAAATTTTCCCGATGCTGATACTCTTTATGCCCTCCACCTGGAGAAGACACTGATTTGATATGTTTTAACTCGTTCGCCGCTTTTTGCGGTGAATGCCGGATCATTTTTAAAAGAAAGGACATGAAAACATTGAAAAAATTTATTGAAGAATTCAAAACTTTTATTGCAAAAGGCAACGTCCTTGATATGGCAGTTGGTGTTATCATTGCAACCGCTTTTGGAAAAATCACAACATCTCTTGTAAACGATGTTTTTATGCCTTTTATCGGCTGGATTATCGGAGATGTTGATCTTGCCGAACTTAACATCGTTCTTTCTCCTGCCGTTCTCAATGAAGCGGGCGAGGAAATCACCCCCGCTGTTGTAATGGCAGTAGGAACTTTTATTTCCACAATAATCGACTTTGTTCTTATCGCTTTTGTTGTTTTCCTTATTGTAAAAACTTTTAATGCCGCAAAAGAAAAAGCGGAAGCAAAGAAAAAAGCCGAGGAAGAAGCTGCAAAAGCGGCCGCCGAAGCCGAAGAAGAAAAAGAACCGGAACTTTCCGATGAAGTTAAACTTCTTATGGAAATCCGCGATCTTCTTAAAAAATAAATAAAAACAAAACGGCGCCCGAAAGGGCGCCTTATTTTGCCTGAAAGGAGCGAACAGAAAAATGCGCGAACTTGTGTTTAATATAAGCGAAGAACACGACGGAAAACAGGCGTATCACTATCTGCGTTACTGCGAGCATTTTTCCTATGCTCTGATAGTAAAAATGCGCCATACGGAAAATTCTCTTCTGCTTGACGGAGTTCCGATCAGAACCATCGACAGAATAAAAGCAGGATCGGTGCTTAAGGCGTATATTCCGGAAGGCGAAAGCTATTTCATTCCTAATCCGGATCTTGAACTTGATATGCTTTATGAGGACGAAGATATAGTCGTTTTTGATAAACCGGTCAATATGCCGGTCCATCCTTCAAAAAATCACCAGACAGATACCGTGGCAAACTATTGCGCCGCAAGGTACGGAAACGCAAAATTCCATGTTGTGGGCCGCCTTGATATGGATACTTCCGGAATAATTGTTATCGGAAAACATTCACATTCCGCGGCGGTGCTCACCAAAAACGGCGGAGAAAAGGAATATATAGCAATAGTTGAGGGAAAACTTGAAAATCCTGCGGGTATCATAGATGCGCCTATTGATGACAGCGACCCTGCGGTCCATAAAAGCTTTATTGCGGAAAGCGGACAGCCATCTGTGACCGAATATGAAACAATTGCGACAAACGGCGTGCTCACGGTTGTTAAAGTAAGACCGAAAACCGGAAGAACTCACCAGATAAGGGTGCATTTTGCCTATATAGGTCACCCTCTCTGTGGGGATGAACTCTATGGCGGAAGCCTTGAGCATATAACCCGCCAGGCACTCCACAGAGGCAGAATGGTTTTTGAGCATCCTATAACCGGAATGGTGCTCAGCTTTGAAAGCCCTCTTCCGAAGGATATGCGGGAACTTTTTGAAAAAATAAACGGCAAAGGAAACTGATGCAATGGATATGGATATTAAAAATTTTGATAACGGACTTGATATAGATTCCGTCGCGGATAAAATGGCCGAAAAGCCGGACCCGGAAATTCTTCGGGAGTTTTTCGGAAGGGCCGGAACGTCAAATTTTCTTGTTCCGTACCGCGACAACGTAAACACAATCCCGCTTCTTGATATAAAAGAAAAAGGTAAGATGGTTCCGATTTTTTCTACTTTCGTGGCTTTTGAAAAAAGCCCGCTTCCGAAAGATAAAGTAAATATAATGCCTTTTTCAAAAATTGACGAAATTGTAAAAAGAAGCGAAGGACAGATCGCCGGGATCGTAATGAATCCGCATGGGAAATCTCTTATTTTCCAGCGCAACGGAGGAAATGCCACAGAGAAACAGGAAGGCAATCTCCGCCTTATGAAACCTTCTTTTATTCCTGAAAAAATTTCCGCCGTGCTCTGTGACTTTTTCAAAAATTGTGAAAATGTCTATTCGGCATATATCCTTTGGGCACAGAAGGACAGCGACCTTGCGCCGCATCTTTTCCTTGTGGTGGATTTTGACGGAAAAAAAGAGGAATTCTTCCCGAAAGTTGCCGAAGCGGTCAGAAACTGCATGAACAAAGGCGATAACCTTGAAATGGCAAAAGCGGATTTCAAGCTCCTTAAGGCGGCGGAAAAACTTATTAAACCTATCTATAAAAAACCTTGATATTTTCTTTTTAAAGGTGTATATTTATTTTGTAAAAATCTGTAAAGGGGGCGCGTTTTTTGAATAAAGGCATTGTAAGACTTTATACCGGCGACGGAAAAGGCAAAACAACAATGGCTCTTGGCCTTGCCATAAGAGTTTTCGGCGAAGGAAGACGCGTCTTCGTCGGACAGTTTATAAAGGATGACCCGAAAGGGGACATCATGGCTCTCAGAAAAGCAATTCCCGGAATCGTAACCGCCCAGTTCGGATGCGGAACAGGCTGCATCGCCGGAAGAGAACCGGATAAAACGGACATTGACTGCGCAAAAAAAGGTCTTGAAAGAGCAAAACAGGCCCTTAAAAGCGCAAATTTCGGTCTTGTTGTACTTGATGAAATCACAATACCGATGTATTTTGACCTTATTTCCGTAAAGGAAGTGGAAGAGCTTATTTCCGTAAAATCTCCCGGAACGGAACTTGTTTTTACCGGACGCTATGCTTCAGAAGAACTTAAAAAACTCTGTGATATGGTAACGGTTGTTGAAAGCGAAAAAATGCCGAAACATGTTCCGGAACTTTGATTTCAGCAAATCCGGACTTGAATATAAAAAACAGCAATGATAAAATATGATTGCAGTTTGAAAAGTGAATAACGTGGGTCTTATGGTTGCCATAAACGGCTTTCGCAATTTTGCGAAAGGGAAAACGGTGTGAATCCGTTACTGTTACCTCAACTGTATTTGCGGACGAAGAAGGCATTATGCCACTGTCGGAAACGATGGGAAGGCGCCTTCGGAGGATGATGCATAAGTCAGGATAATTTCCGTAAGATCGTTTTTCTCGGGTTAAGGGGAGTCCACGGTTATAATATTATGAATGAATTATCGAAAGGGCTGTCAGGTAACTGACAGCCCTTTTTGGCAAAAACGGACTTTCCTGAAAAGAAAAGTCCGTTTTTGCTTTTTTATATAAAAATTAAACTGTCATCTCCATTTTTGCCGGCGTAAAAGTTCCTCTCACTCCTGCTTTTGCGCCGACCTCCCGAATTTTAAACCGAAAAGAGGTTTTATATATGGATTATACCGAAAGCATCGAAAAATCAAAAGTTTATATAAACGAGCATATTTCCGATGAACTTACGGCGGAAATAATAGCTTCTGCAGTAGGATATTCGGTTTTCCATTTCTGCAGGGTTTTTAAAAAGAAAACCGGAAAAAGCCTTATGAGCTATGTCCGCGAAAAACGCCTTGAACTGGCGGAAAACGATATTGTAAAAGGGGAACACGCCCTTGACGTTGCGCTTAAATACGGTTTTGAAACCCAAAGCGGTTTTGCAAGAGCTTATGAACGAAAATTCGGTGAAAGACCGACACGGAAAATGAACGCATAAAAACAAGGCGGGAGATTGCTCCCGCCTTGTTTTTGTGGTAATATAAAATCAATATAAACGCCGAAGGGAGCGCTTTTTGATGAACATTATCCACCATATAGCAATAATTTGCTCCGATAAGGATTCGGCGCTTGATTTTTACGTTAATAAGCTCGGCTTTACGGTTATCCGTGAAAATTACCGCCCGGAAAGGGACGATTGGAAAATCGATTTGAAAATAAACGATGAAACGGAAATCGAGCTTTTTATTATGAAAGGTCATCCGGAAAGGCTTTCGCCCGAAAGCTACGGACTTCGCCATCTTGCGTTCAAAGTTGACGATGTCGAACTTGCGGTAAAAGAACTTGCAGCGAAAGGCATAGCCTGCGAACCGATAAGAACGGATGAATTCACGGGAGGAAGGGCAACGTTCTTTAAAGATCCTGACGGACTTCCTCTTGAAATACATGAATGATTTAAAGGTGAACTTTATGACAGCTAAAACCAGATTCAGTACCGCAAATGAACTTAGGGAATTTATAAAACAAAATTGTTCCGATCCCGAAAAAATGTATGTGAAGGAAATTTATAACGCCGGTGATGCTCAGCCCTGCGAATCTCCGCTGTTCATCTATTCCGGATATTCCATAGTTATGGTATATCTTTCCGACAGCGGTTTATCCTTGAACGTATATGACAAAGATTTCTTTATTCGTCACATCAGGGGCGGGATCTTCCGTGAAGAACCGGATTCGGAAGAATTTTACTATATCTATTTCCCGGATTCAAAGCTTATCAACAGTTTTATTCGGGATATAAACGTTGAAGAAAACGAAGACGGAACTATCGGTAAAATCAGTCTGTCTTTTAAAAACGGACAGAATCTTGTGATTAGACATTCCGATTCCATATCTGGAACTATGTGTACATATATTTTGGATTAAAAAAGAAAAAAGAACAAGGCAAAAGCCTTGGTCTTTTTTAAATAAAATTTTATTTATTTACTGTGATTTCATAGAGATAATCACATTCGTCAAAATCAACAAAAAAGGTATCACTAAAGTTTTCTTCGAAACCAAACTTGACCTTGCAAGAACTAAATATGTTAAACATTTCATCAGGAATTGAAGCATAAATATAATACCGCACAGTACATAACGGTTCTACAAAATTATTAGTAATGGTATCACCGCTATCTACTATTGCGTAAGCAGAGTATATATATTTATCATTAAAACACATTTCGGCGACGATTTCATTTGCATCATACCCTTTTGTTCCGGTGTTTTTTAATGTACCGGTTACATACCAAAACTTTTCGTCTCCACTGGCTTTGAAACAAGTGTTGTTATTGGTTGCATAAACACATTTTGAATAACCAGCTGATTCTATTGTAATCTCAACGAAATTGAGATTAAATGCATACCCTAAATTGTTCGCAACGACTATTTCGGGTTCTCTTTCAGTTGTGTTTTGGTATGGAAATGAATAATTGGGTAATTCTTCTTTCGAATTACTTTGGCAGGAGGATAAGGAAAAAATCAAAACAAAAGATAATAAAAGTGTAATGATTTTTTTCATAACAGACACTTCCTTTTTAAATTATGAAAATGTGGAAGAATATGGGTATAAGATATGCTATCCACGAACAAATAGTATCACTAAATTAAAAGAAAGTCAATTGAGGTGGATTTTATTCACAAATCAAAAAAAGTCCAAGGCAAATGCCTTGGACTTTTTAGCTGGTCGAAGTGGCGAGACTCGAACTCACGGCTTCCAGTACCCGAAACTGGCGCGCTACCACCTGCGCTACACCTCGATAGCTTTATTATTATACTAAAAGAGAAAAGCTTTGTCAAGGCATATTTTCAAAATAAAAAAATATAAAAAATTTATAATTAGACAGTAGATTAAGCAGCTTTTATTTGATATTATTAAAACAGAAAGAGCAGAAATGCTTTCAGCTTTTTTAAAGACCCATTATGAATTTTGCAGGGAGGCGTAATAATGGCAATCGATATAACAAACCATAAATGTCCGGCGTGTACGGGACCTTTGCACTTCGTCGGAGCAAGCGGAATGCTTGAATGCGATTACTGCGGAAGCAAATTTAGCGTAGAGGAAATTGAAAAACTTTATGCTGACGATGAAGCAAAAGCGGCAGAAAATTTTGAAATAAACGAAGAAAAAAAGGAACAGGAAAAAGCTGAGTTCGAAGCCATGGGAATGGAATGGAGCGAAGAAGAAGCAAAAGGGATGAAAGCATACAGTTGCCCTTCCTGCGGAGCGGAACTTATCTGCGATTCCACAACCGCCGCAACAAGCTGTCCCTATTGCGGAAACCCGACAGTTATTCCCGGACAGTTCACCGGCGGACTTAAACCCGACCTTGTAATTCCGTTTAAACTCAATAAAGATCAGGCTGTTGCAGCCCTTAAAGAATACTATAAAGGCAAGATTTTCCTTCCAAAAACTTTCAAAAACAGTAACCACATTGAAGAAATTAAAGGAGTTTATGTTCCTTTCTGGCTTTGCGACTGCAAAATGGAAGGAAGAGCAATGTATAAAGGCGCAAACGTAAGATGCTGGCGCGACGGGGATTATGACGTTACCGAAACCACATATTACAACGTTCTTCGTGAAGGCAACCTTGATTTTGAAATGATTCCGGTGGATGCTTCCACAAAAATGCCGGATGCGCATATGGACGCAATCGAGCCTTTTGATTACAGCGAACTTAAACCTTTCTCTACTGCTTATCTTCCGGGTTTCCTTGCAGATAAATATGACGTAAGCCAGGAGAACAGTATGGCAAGAATTTCCGAAAGAGCAAAAAACAGTATAAAGACCGAAATGAGAAATACCGTATGGGGTTATTCCATGGTTACGACCGAAGCGGAGAGTTATAAATTTGAGAACAAAGGCGTAAAATATGCACTTATGCCTGTCTGGATGCTGAGCACCAGATGGAACGGACAGAACTTCCTTTTCGCAATGAACGGACAAACCGGAAAGCTCATCGGTGATCTTCCTGTTGATAAAAAGAAATTCTGGGGACTTTTTGCGGCAATTGCGGCGCCCCTTGCGATAATAGGCAGTCTTATCTGGATTCTTTTGTGAGAGGAGGCGGTTATGATGACTAAGAAAATAATTTCTATCGTTTTTGCAATTATCCTTATGCTCGGAATGAGCACCGTGTCATTTGCTGCCGGAGAAGTTGAATTCGACCTTATGGTTGTGGATTATCCCGATATACTTACCGACGAGGAAGAAGACGAACTTAACACAAGAGCATGGCATCTTACCCAGAAATATAATTGCGCTGTTTATATGCTTATCACAGATAACTGCGAGGGATATGAAATAGCGGAATATAACGATCTTCTTCATGCGGAACTTTCTCTTGGTTACGGTGAAGAAAAAAGCGCGGTGATCCTTCTCCTCGCAATGGATGACAGACAGTATGATCTTATGGCTCACGGTTACGGAAACGTTGTTTTTACCGATTACGGCAAGGACGTTATGGTTGAAAGATTCCTTGACGATTTCGCGAATGATTCCTGGTATTCCGGTTTCAATGACTATCTTGATACCTGTGAGGAATATTTTGAACTTGCGGTAAACGGCGAACCTTATGATGTCGGTTCTGATGACGGAGGAGAAATCTTCCTTGGCATTCTTATTGCAGCAGCTGTTTCCTGTGTCATCGCTTTCGTTGTCTGTCTTATTTTCCGCGCACAGATGAAAACCGCAAGAAAAGCGACAGAAGCGCATAAATACGCAAAACAGCTTAATATCACAAACCAGTATGACAGATTCAGCCACAGAGATATCCGCAGAATCTATAACCCGCCGCAGGATAATAACAGCAGCGGAGGCACAACTATCAACAGCAGCGGTTCTTCCCATAAAAGCGGTTCGTTCTGAATCCGGGGAAGATTTTAAACAGATAGGAGGTAAAAGATGAATATAGCAAAAATTATGATTCCTAAAATATCAACAGCTTTCCTTCTTGAAAATAACACGGTCCGCCAGGGACTTGAAAAATTCACCAGATATGGATATACCGCGGTTCCGGTTCTTGATGAAAACGGAATTTATGCGGGAACGGTCACCGAAGGCGACTTTCTTCGCCACATAATGAAAATAAAAAGTGCGGAATTGAAAGAACACGAAAGTTATCTTATAAAAGATATCATTCGGAAAGATTTCTGCCCTTCGCTTTTGATTGCGGCGGAACAGGAGGACGTGATCGTTGCGGTTTCCAACCAGAACTTTGTTCCGATCGTTGACGGAAGAGGCGTTTTCTGCGGTATAATAACCCGTAAAGGCGTTATCGAAAGTCTTGCGAAAGAACTTGAAAAATAAAAAAATTAAAAAATGCGGCGGGTTTTATCCGCCGCATTTTTGTTGTAAAAAAATCTTTGCTATGCTATAATTTATATTGGAATATTCTATAAAAGGATGTGTTTTTTATGCCAAGCGTATGCGTTGTTGCAAAAAAATGCGGTGGCTGCCGCTATACGGGCGTGCCTTATCCGGAACAGCTTGAGATAAAACAGAAAAATGAGGAAGAACTCCTTGGAAGATTCGGAAAAGTTGACAGAATACTCGGAATGAGATATCCGTGTTTTTATCGCAACAAGGTTACTGCCGCTTTCGGAAAGGACAAAAAAGGCAATATAATCTGCGGAACATATTCCGAAGGAACCCATTATATCGTTCAGGTGGATAAATGTCTTATTGAAGACGAAAAATGCCAGGAGATAATCAGAACGGTAAAAAATCTTCTGAAAGGTTTTAAAATGGAACCTTTTAACGAGGATACGGGAAAAGGCCTTCTTCGCCATGTTCTTGTCCGCCGCGGAATAAAAACCGGAGAAATCATGGTGGTTCTTGTTCTTGGAACCCACATTTTCCCCTCCGGAAACAACTTTGTTAAAGAACTTATAAAGCTGCATCCGGAAATTTCGACCGTTGTCGTAAATATAAACGACAGAAAAACAAGCATGGTGCTCGGTGAAAGAGAAAAAATTTCTTACGGAAAAGGCTTTATTACGGATGAACTCTGCGGATGCCGTTTCAGAATTTCTCCAAGCTCTTTTTACCAGATAAACCCGCTCCAGACCGAGGTGCTTTATAATAAGGCAATCGAATTTGCGGGACTTACCGGAAAAGAAAAAGTAATCGATGCATATTGCGGAATCGGTACCATAGGAATGGTTGCGGCAAAACATGCAAAAAACGTAATCGGTGTCGAACTTAATGGAAATGCGGTTCGTGACGCAAGAATGAACGCGAAAGAAAATAAAATCGAAAACATCGAATTTTATAAAGGCGACGCAGGAGATTTTATGGTAAAACTTGCAGCGGAAGGTGAAAAGGCGGACGTTGTTTTTATGGATCCGCCAAGAGCCGGAAGCACCGAAGAATTTTTGACCGCGGTCAAAACCCTTTCTCCGAAAAAACTTGTCTATGTTTCCTGCAACCCCGCAACACTTTCAAGGGACCTTGAATTTATAACCAAAAACGGTTATGAGGTAAAAAAGATCCAGCCGGTAGATATGTTCCCGTTTACGGACCATTGTGAAACGGTGGTGCTTCTTGTTCGTAAGGAAAGCAAAGCTTCTGATAAAAAATCTTTTGAAAAAAGAGGTTTTGATAAAACAAGACAGAACAGAAAAAACGATCACAAAAAGGCTGAAACCGCTTTTCGCAAAAAACGCTGAATAAATATTCAAATTTTATCGGCATGAGTTAATTTTTTTGCAAAGTTTGAAAAAAGACTTGACTTTTCTTTTTAATATTGTTAGTATAGATTACATAATTTCATAGCCAACTAAATGCGTTTGAGCAGAAAGAGTAGGGCGGAGAAAAGCTTCAGAGAATTGCCGGTCGGTGCGAGGCAACAGCGCAATATCCGTTTCGAAGTTCATTCTGCGAGCAGTGTGTTGAAAATTGCAGTAGATACAACGGGTGCGACCGTTACATCGCTAAGACTTTTAAGCCTATTAAGGTTCCGGTTGCGAGGCCGGTACGAAAGCAGAGTGGTATCGCGGATCTTGTTTTATTCGTCCCTGCATTTTTTTTGCAGGGACTTTTTTTGTCAGGTATTTAATTTGCCCGAAAAGGGATTAAATAAACATTTTATATTTTGGAGGTAACCAAAATGAAAAAAGTTCTTTCTGTTATAATGGCTCTTGTAATGATGCTTGCAGTTTCCGGCTGCAGCGAAACCCCGGACGACGGAGTTGTAACCGTTGGCGTAATCCAGTTTATGCAGCACGCATCTCTTGATGAAGCATATCAGGGATTTGTGGACGGCCTTGCAGAAGCAGGATATGTTGAAGGCGAAAACCTTAAAATTGAATTCCAGAATGCATCCGGCGAAGTCGGCAACTGCCAGCAGATTTGTGATATTTTTGCAAACAACGGAATCGATCTTGCCCTTGCAATCGCAACTCCCGCAGCACAGTCCGCAGTAAATGTTTTCCAGGAAACTGATATCCCCGTTTTCTTCACCGCTGTAACCGACGCTGTTGGCGCAGGACTTGTTGATTCCAACGAAGTTCCCGGCAAAAACGTAACCGGAACCCTTGATATGCCGGTTATCGCAGACCAGATCGCTGTTATCAAAGACGTTCTTCCGGAAGCTGAAAAAATCGCTATCCTTTATACTTCCAGCGAGCCTAACTCTGCAATCCAGGCAGACGAAGCAAAACTTGCTGCGGAAGCTCTTGGAATGGAAGTTATTATCCAGACTTCCTCTTCCTCCAACGATATTCCTCAGGTTATTTCTTCTGTAGTAGGAAGCGTTGTCGCAATTTATATTCCTTCCGATAACGCATTTGCTTCCGCAATGGCAACCGTAAACCAGACCGCAGTTGAAAACCAGATCCCTGTTTTCTGCGCTGTTGAAGCAATGATCGCCGAAGGCGGTATCGCAACCACTGCAATCGATTATTATGAACTCGGAAAACAGACCGCAGCACAGGCTGTTCGTGTTCTTAACGGCGAATCCGCATCCGAAATCGCTGTTGAAACCCAGAAAGAATGCGCTCTTGTTGTCAACAAAACTTTCGCAGAAAGCGTTGGAGTTGAAATCCCCGCAGAGATTCTTGAAAAAGCAGCAACCGTTTATTGATTATTAAAAGATTAGGAAGATTAAATTTAAATGAATATTATGAGCTGGCTCTGGGATATCCAGGGCGGCGCCACCCTTGGTGTAATCTGGGCAATAATGGCGCTTGGACTTTATCTTACATATCGCGTACTCAACTATGCAGACCTTACCGTTGACGGAAGCCTTACTCTTGGCGGCGCTGTTTCCGCAGTTTGCGTTGCGGCCGGAGTTTCTCCGATACTTGCAATCCTCATCGCAACGGCAAGCGGAATGGCAGCAGGTTCCATAACCGGTTTCCTCCATACAAAATTCAAGATCCCGGATCTTCTTGCCGGAATCCTCACACAGTTTGCACTCTATTCCATAAACCTTCGAATCATGGGAAAAGCAAACTTCGGACTTCTTAACGAAGTTACTCTTTTCAGCCAGATCAAAGCTCTCGGAGTTCCTTCCAGATGGGCGGGACTTCTTATCGGCGTTGTTTTTGTAATCGTTCTTATAATCGGAGTATATTGCTTCTTCGGAACAGAAATCGGATGTGCACTTCGCGCAACCGGAAACAACCCCCATATGGTAAGAGCAATGGGCGCAAACACCAAGGTTTATATAGTTCTCGGTCTTATTGTCGGCAACGGACTTGTTGCAATGTCCGGCGCTCTTCTTGCACAGTACCAGGGATATGCTGATATCAATATGGGCGTAGGTACGATAGTAATCGGTCTTGCGGCCATTATGATAGGCGAAGTTCTTTTCAGCAAAAAAACTTATTTCCACCGTCTTGCCGGTGTCGTAATCGGTTCTATCGTTTACAGAATTATAATCGCTTTTGTTCTCAGAATCAGCCTTACCGCAGATACTATTATCAAGATTACCGCCGATGATATGAAACTCATCACCGCAATAATCGTTGTAATCGCCCTTGTTGCACCGGGACTTAAAGATTCTGCTCTTGCAAAGCTTTCCGGAAAGGAGGGGGAATAAATGCTTGATATAAACCACGTTTATAAAACATTCAACAAAGGAACCCCCGTTCAGAAGGAAGCTCTTATCGACCTTAACCTTCACCTTGAAGAAGGAGATTTTGTAACAATAATCGGCGGCAACGGAGCGGGCAAATCCACCATGCTCAACGCAATTGCCGGTGTTTTTGAACTTGATAAAGGTCATATCTCCATCGACGGCCACGACGTCACAAAAGACCCCGAATACAAACGCGCAAAATATATCGGACGCGTTTTCCAGGATCCTCTCAGAGGAACCGCAGGGGACATGTGGATCGAAGAAAACCTTGCGTTTGCTCTTCGCCGCGGAAAAAACAGAAGCTTTAAATGGGGAATAAGCAACAAGGAACGCGAACAGTTTGTCGAACTTCTCAAAACCCTTGATCTGGGTCTTGAAGACAGACTTGATTCCAAAGTCGGACTTCTTTCCGGCGGTCAGCGCCAGGCTTTGACCCTTCTTATGGCAACCATCAAAAAACCTCAGCTTCTTCTTCTTGATGAACACACCGCCGCTCTTGACCCCAAAACCGCAAAAACCGTTCTTGAAATGACAAATAAGGTCGTTACCGAAAACAACCTTACGACCCTTATGGTCACTCATAATATGAATGACGCTATAAAATACGGCAACCGCCTTATCATGATGGACCACGGTCACGTTATCCTCGATATCGGAGGAGAGGAAAAGAAAAACCTTAAAGTTCCGGACCTTCTTGCAAAATTCGAGGAAGTCAGCGGAAAAGAATTTTCCAACGACCGCATGATGCTTGCAAAATAATGAAATCAAAAAAGCTCCCGAAAGGGAGCTTTTTTCTTTTGCATTTTAAAGCGATATGTAGTATAATGTCCCTGTACACGGGAAAAATTCCCAATGTCGAACGCAAAATGTTTTTGAATCGGAGGTTTCTGAATTATGGCAGAAGAAAAAATCCTTAAACGAAGCGAAGTTCCGGAAGAATATACCTGGAACCTTAAAGATATGTTCGAAAGCGACGAAGCATGGCTTGCCGAATACGAAGCTCTTAAAGCATATCCCGAAATCGTAGCAAAATATCAGGGAACTCTCGGCGAATCCGCCGCAAATCTTCTTGAATATTTCAAAAATGAAGATGAACTTTCCGTTCGTCTTGAAACCCTTTATACCTACGCAAGCTGCAGCGGCGACCAGGATATGAGCAACGCAAAATATCAGGATTTCCGCGGAAAAGCAATGGCAACCATCGTTGCAATCGAATCCGCCGGCGCTTTTGCAACTCCCGAAATCATGGCAATTCCGGAAAAAACTCTCAATTCTTTCTATGCCGAATGTCCCGAACTCGAAACCTATCGCAGAAGCATCTATAAAATCAGAAGAAGAGCGGCACACATCCTTTCCAAAGAGGAAGAAGCTCTTCTTGCCTCCGCTGAAGAAATGGCAGATTCCGCGGATAAAATCGGCGGAATCCTCCGCAACGCAGACCTTAAATTCCCGAACGTTGTTGACTCCGAAGGCAACGAACATGCCCTTACCAACGGCTCTTTTGTTCCGCTTGAAGAAAGTTCCGACCGCGTTCTCAGAAAAAATGCTTTTGAAGCATTCTACGGCCGTTACGGCGATTTCAAAAACACCATCGCAATGACCCTTGACGGCGAATTCAAAAAACGCAACTTCTTTGCAAAAGCAAGAAAATATAACTCCACCCGTGAAGCAGCCCTTGACCGCACCGAGGTTCCGGAAGAAGTTTATGACAACCTTATCGAAACCGTTCATAACAACCTCGATAAAATGTATAAATACGTCGCTCTCCGCAAAAAAATGCTTGGTGTTGATGAGCTCCACATGTACGACGTTTATACCCCTATCGTAGCTGACGCCGCTTCTAAAATCGGTATTGATGAAGCAAAAGCAACCGTTCTCGAAGCTCTTGCGGTTCTCGGCGAAGATTACACCGCTCTTCTTAAAGAAGGCTTTGAAAACCGCTGGATCGACGTTTATGAAAACGAAGGAAAACGCGGCGGAGCATATTCCACCGGCCACGGAAAACCCCATCCTTACGTTCTTCTCAACCACAAGGATACTCTCGACAGCATGTTCACCCTTGCACATGAAATGGGCCATGCTCTCCACAGCTATCACAGCACCAAATACCAGCCGGTAAACACCGCAGGTTATGTAATCTTTGTTGCAGAAGTTGCTTCCACTTGCAACGAAGTTCTTCTTATGCGTCATCTTCTCAGCAAGACTACCGATAAGACCGAAAGAGCATATCTTATCAACCATTTCCTCGATTCTTTCAAAGGCACCGTTTATCGCCAGACCATGTTTGCTGAATTTGAAAGAGAAATCGGAAGAATGTCCGAACGCGGCGAAGCTCTTACCGCAGATGCTCTTTCCAAAAAATATCACGAACTCAATAAACTCTATTTCGGACCCGATATGGTTTCCGATGACGGAATCGCTCTTGAATGGGCAAGAATTCCCCATTTCTTCTATAACTATTATGTTTTCCAGTATGCAACCGGTTTCTCCGCTGCAGTTGCAATCGCAAACAAGATCCTTGCCGAAGGCGAATCTGCCGTTGCTGATTATAAAAAATTCCTCTCCAGCGGCGGAAGCTCCGACCCGATCTCTCTTCTTAAAATTGCCGGCGTAGATATGAGCAGCCCGGAACCCGTTAACTCCGCTCTCAGACTCTTCGGCGAACTTGTTGAAGAAATGGAAGAACTCAACAAATAATTGAAAAAACAGCAAAAAGGAACGGCTCTGCCGTTCCTTTTTTGTAAAAAAGTGTAACCTTTTTATACCAAAGGGTGCTTATATGGGTGAAGGCCTTTGAGTATTGTGGAAAGGAGATGAAAGCCTTGGAGGACGAAAAAATAGTTGAACTGTATTTACAGCGCGACGAAACCGCAATAGAAAACACCGCGGAAAAATACGGAAAACGTCTGCGTTCCGTTTCATACGGAATGGTGCATGATTCAGAGACGGCGGAAGAATGTGAAAATGATACCTATATGGAAGCCTGGAACAGAATTCCGCCCCATGAACCGAAAAGTTATCTCTATGCTTTTCTTGCAAGGATAACCCGCCATATTTCTCTGAATTGCTGCCGAAGAAAAAATGCGCTGAAACGCAGCGCGTTTATCAGCGAACTGAGCGCGGAGATGGAAGAATGTATCCCTGCGCCGGACGATACGGAATGTCGCCTTGATGAAATGGCGTTTGCCGAAATAATAAACCGTTTTCTTTGCGGACTTGATGAAGAAAAAAGGAATATTTTTGTCCGCAGATATTGGTATCTGGATTCCGTTACAAAAATCTCCGCAAGGTTTTCCGTTTCGGAAAGCAAGGTTAAAACCGTTCTTTTCCGCTGCAGAAAAAATCTCCGGGAATTTCTTGAAAAGGAGGGCTACACTTTATGAGAGGAAGCGAATTTCTTGATAAAATGGGACTTATTGCTCCGGAATATATTGAAGAAGCGGAAGCAAAACCGAAAAAGCGGAAAGCCCGGTGGATAAAATGGATAGCGGCGGCAGCCTGCATCTGTATTATAGCCGGTTTTGCGGTTTCGGTCGGTGTTTATGCTCCGCCGGAAGAACCGGAAACGGCTGATCCCGGCGAAGGTCCTCCAAATCTTTCATCGAATGGAATCCGGTATTATATTTCGCCGCACATTGCGGTTTTCGATGAACTTCCGGAAGGTTTTGTATATGCCGGTGAGGCAGACGTCGGCGGATTTGAAGACCGCCCATATTATATAAATCCGGATATCCCCGAATGGATTTACGTTTATCATGAAGTACGCACCAATGGAGCAGTTGATTCAAGCGGAACGCTTATTCCGGCTGATCCGCATGATGCCTATGTCCGCTATGTTGATGAGAGATTAAGAGGCGCAGATCTTGTCTGCCTTGATGGGGAATATTATATTTCCATGTGGAGCGCAAAACCTTATGGGGATTATCCCGACGTCACAAGTGAATATTATGACGCTATGGAAAGCACATACGGAATACGTATTGAAGGCGAAGCGCCGGAGAGCTTTGTTTTTGCCGGAACAACCGAGTTTTCCGGATATGACACCGTACCAAGAGGTAACCTTGTAGGCAACGAAGGTGAATTTGAAGTCTATATAAATCCCGATGACACGAACGTGATTTTGGTATCCACTTTCTGGCATACTGCGGCAGCAAACGAAAACGGCGAAACAAGGCACGAAGGTTTTAATATTTATATAAAATATGACTGTCCATTTGCATAAAAGAGCAGCAACAAAAAAATCTCCGCTTTAAAGGCGGAGATTTTTTTGTTGAAAAAAGAAACCTCCGCTATTAAAATAGCCAAAATACAATAAATAAAACATATCTTATTTATAAATGGTTTGTATTGATAAAAAAGGAGGATTCTGCTATAATTTTTTGTTGGATATGAAACAAAAAGGAGATGTTGAAAACGGAAAAGGAACAGAAAAAAAGCATCTTCCGTCACCTTGGAAAAAACTTTGAAGGCTATAAAAAATATACCGTGCTCACGATGATTTTCGGCTGCGCGGAAGTAATGCTCGAAGTGCTCATTCCGATGCTTATGTCGGTAATTGTTGACGGCGGACTTTATCGGGAAGAAGATTTTATGCTCAAATGGCTTTTTTCTCCTGAGCTTATTGAAAACAGGAATAAATTCGTGCTCACAGTTGGAATTGCAATGGTTTCCGTTGCAATCGTTTCGATGATGTGCGGACTTCTTGCGGCAAAATTTTCCGCTCTTTCAAGCCAGGGCTTTGCAAAAAATCTCCGTTCTTCGCTTCTTGAAAAAATTCAGAGTTTTTCTTTTGCAAATACCGACCGCTTCTCCACATCAAGCCTTATAACAAGGGCAACAACGGATGTCAACACCATGCGTATGACGATGCTCCAGGTGCTGAGAACCCTTATGCGTTCGCCTATAATGATAGTTATGGCAACGGTCATGGCCTTTACTATTGCTCCGCATCTTGCTGTGATTTTTCTTTTCTGCATTCCGCTTCTTGCCGGAATTCTTGCTGTTCTTATAAAAACCGGTCAGCCGCGCTTCAGAAAAATGCTTCGCAAAATGGACGCAATGAACAAAGCCATTCAGGAAAACCTTGTCAGCAGCAGGGTGGTAAAAGCCTATGTCCGCGGAAACTATGAATCAGAACGTTTCCGTGAAACGGCCGAGGATTTAAGAAACGCCCAGCTTGCTTCCGCAAGGCTTTTCACTATGACAGGCCCCATACAGATGCTTATCATGTGGGGATGCACTATTATAATCCTTTTCCTCGGGGGAAAAGAGATCATTTTCGAAAATACTGGTCTTCTTACAGGTGAACTTGTAAGTATGGTTTCCTACACAACCCAGGCGGTAAGTTCCCTTACAATGCTTTCATGGCTTGTAATGTCCCTTTCCCGTGCACAGGCATCCCTTATCCGTATAAACGAAGTTCTTGACGAGGAAGTAGATATTGTTGACGGAGCTTCCGAAGCGGTTGTTTCCGACGGAAGCGTCGATTTTGAGGACGTATGCTTCAGCTATAACGGAGATGATGAAAAACTCGAACTTTCCCATATAAATCTCCATATTAAAAGCGGCGAAACAATGGGCGTTATCGGCGGCACAGGAGAAGGAAAATCCACCCTTGTAAACCTTATTCCGCGTTTTTATGATGCACTTTCCGGAACGGTAAAAGTCGGCGGAATCGATGTTAAGGAATATAAGCTTGAAAACCTCCGCAACGGAGTTTCAATGGTCCTTCAAAACGGTTCGCTTTTCAGCGGAACAATCGCGGATAACCTTCGCTGGGGAGATAAAAATGCAACTCCGGAACAGATGAAGGAAGCTTGCTATATTGCCTGCGCGGATGAATTTATAGATCGTTTTAAAGACGGTTACGAAACAATGCTTGAACAGGACGGAGCAAACCTTTCGGGCGGTCAGCGCCAGCGCCTTCGTATTGCAAGAGCGGTAATCAAACATCCGAAAATACTTATTCTTGATGACTCCACAAGTGCCTGCGATATGACAACGGACGAACATATCCGCCGTGCGCTTCATAATTCCCTTCCGGGAACGACAAAAATAATAATTGCACAAAGAATCGCTTCGATCATGACCTGCGACAGAATTGCCGTTCTTGATGAAGGAAAACTTTCCGACGTGGGAACGCATTCTGAACTTATGGAGCGAAGCGCAATTTATCGCGACGTTTATGAAAGCCAGATGAGAGAGGAGGACGAGCAGTATGCCAAGGGTTGAACTCCGCAACTATAAAGCCGCTTCTTCACCGATGGAAACGCTTTTCCGCCTTTTTAAATATTTTCGACATTGTACGCCGGTCCTTATTGCGGCGGTAGCGTCGATTTTTGTATATGCCGTTGCAACGATAGCCGCTTCATACTGCATGAAGCCCCTTGTAAACATCCTTAAAGAAACCGGAATTTCCGGGGACGAGATGTTCGCAAAATACATTGCGCTTCTTGTCGGTCTTGCGTTTCTCTACGTTCTTTCCGCTGTGACAAACTATCTTCTTAACCGCCTTATGCTTGAATGTAGCACGGTTATTATGAGAGAGCTTCGTTCCGAACTTTTTTCAAAGATGCAGAAATTGCCCATAAGCTATTTTGACAACAACACCCACGGAAGCCTTATGAGCTATTTCACCAATGATATTGAGGCAACGAACGAACTTTTACAGCACAGCATAACCCAGCTTATGATCTCGATAATGTCCCTGATAGGAACCATCGGAATGATGCTTGCCCTTTCCATGAGGCTTTTTTCAATAATGGTCATTCTTGCGGAAATCGTAATACTTATTGTAAGGGTCACCACAAAGATAAGCAGCAAAAGCTATCGTGAACAGCAAAAACACGCCGCTTCCGTAAACGGATATATCGAGGAGATGATCTCCGGCCAAAGGGATATCAAAGTTTTTACACATGAAAAAGAGGTTTTGGAAAACTTTGAACCCATAAATGAAAAACTGCGCAAATCTTCCACAACCGCAACCATAGCAACTTCCGTTGTGGGTCCTCTTCTCAACAACCTTTCCCATATGTTCTATGCGCTTACCTGCGCGATCGGTGTTCTCTGGCTTACCGGTGAACAGGTCGGCGGAATCCTTATCGCTTTCCTTCAGTATATCCGTACCTTTGCGGACAGGGTAAGCCAGATTTCGGAACAGTTCAACTCAATAATGCTTGCTCTTGCGGGTGCTGAAAGAATTTTTGAGGTTCTTGACAAAGAACCGGAGGTGGACGAAGGCAAGGTTACCCTTGAAAAAGTTGAAAACGATTATAACTGGGTCTTTCCGGATGGAAAAAGAGTTCCGCTCCGCGGCGACGTTCGTTTCAATAACGTTGATTTCGCATACGTTGAAGGAAAACCGGTTCTTCATGATCTTTCTCTTTTTGCAAAACCGGGTCATAAAATCGCCTTTGTCGGTTCAACCGGTGCAGGAAAAACCACTATCACAAATCTTATAAACCGCTTTTATGATATCCAGGGCGGAGAAATAATCTATGACGGAATAAACGTAAAAGATATCAGAAAAGATGATCTTCGCCGTTCGCTCGGAATTGTTCTGCAGGATACACACCTTTTCACCGGAACGGTTATGGAAAATATCAGATACGGAAGACTTGACGCCACAGATGAGGAATGTATCGAAGCGGCAAAAATCGCAAATGCCCATTATTTCATAAGCCATCTTCCGCAGGGATATGAAACAATGCTCCATTCCGACGGCGCAAATCTTTCCCAGGGACAGCGTCAGCTTCTTGCCATTGCAAGGGCGGCGGTTTCCGAAGCTCCTGTAATGATCCTCGACGAAGCAACTTCCTCCGTTGATACCCGAACAGAAAAACTTATCGAAAAAGGTTTTGACGGACTTATGAAAGGCAGAACGGTGTTTATTATTGCGCACCGCCTTTCAACGGTCCGAAACTCCAACGCAATCCTTGTTCTTGAACAGGGAAAAGTTGTTGAACGCGGTGACCACGATGATCTCCTTTCTCAGAAAGGAAAATATTATCAGCTTTATACCAATATGATAGAACTTTCATAAAAAATAAAAGCCGCAGAAAAGCGGCTTTTATTTTTTTTTGAAAATTTTCTATTTCATGCAACAAAATCACCGAAAAAAGACACTTTATGTATATAGAGTATTATGATGGAAACAGAAGCGTTTCTGTAAAAGAAAGAGGGAATAACTTTGGGAAGAAAACTTTTTTGCGATATCAGTCCTGCTTGCTATAAAATTTCGGTTAAAAAAGAAACTTTGCGCCGCAATATAAAGGATTTTTTCAGCGGAGAAAAAATTGCAAAGGAAAAAAGCAAAAATCTTCTTCCCAATATTGTTAAAAGCCATAGTTCCATTTTGGTAAGGAAGCTTGAAGGGGTCGATATTTCGCTTCAGGAAAACAAGGTGACGAATATCCGCCTTGCCGCCGAAAAAATAAACGGAATAATAATAAAACCCGGCGAAACTTTTTCTTTTTGGAAAACCGTTGGAAAAACAACAGAAAAAGAAGGATATGTCGAAGGCCTTGTGATAAAAAGGGGCGGAAAACTCGGGGCAGATATAGGAGGAGGGCTTTGCCAGATGGCAAATATGATACATTGGCTCGTTCTCAACAGTCCGCTTGAAGTCACCGAGCTCCATCATCATTCCGACGCGCTTTTTCCGGATGACAGAAGAAGGGTGCCTTTCGGAACGGGAACATCCGTTATGAATAACTATGTTGACTATCGATTTAAAAACACAACAGATCAGATCGTTCAGATAACGGCATGGATCGAAGGCGAAGAACTTTGCGGCGAACTCAGAAGTGAAAAATCCTATCCGTGCCGCTATCGGCTTTTTGAGGAAAACCACCATTTCCGTAAAGAAAACGGAAAATATTACAGAATATCGCAGGTTTACCGCCTTGTGGTAGAAAAGGGAAGCGGAGCGGAAATTAAAAAGGAACTGATACTCGATAATCATTCCCTCGTTATGTATGACTATTCCCTTATTCCTGACGAACAGATTAGAGATGATTGAATGATTTTTGAAATTGAAAAAATTGCGGAAAAATATAAAAATAATATCGCTTATAAATACGGCGGAAAAAGTTTTTCATACGAAGAACTTTTTGAAAAAGCAAAAGAAATTTCTTCCAAAATCATAAATTTAAAAGCAAGATCCGCCGCGGTCGTCGGGAATCGAAACGCAGAAACAATGGCATCGATAATCGCCTGCGTTATTTCGGAATGTGCATATATCCCGGTGGATATGTGTCTTCCGAATGAAAGAAAAGAAAAAATCATAGAAAAATCGGGTGCTTCGGTAATAATCGACTGTTCAGGTGAAAAAGCCGAAATAATAAAAATAAAGGAAGAAGAAAAGAAGGAAAACAAAACCGCATATATAATTTTCACTTCAGGAAGTACCGGAGAACCGAAGGGCGTTCCTGTTTCTTACGAAAATCTTGATAATTTTATCGGTTGGATAACAAAACTTTCACCCCTTGATGAATATGAGCACGAATCGGTGCTCAACCATGCGTCGTTCAGTTTTGATCTGAGCACGGCAGCAATGTATTATTCCCTTTTCTGCGGCCATACCCTTGTCCAAATTGAAAACGCAGGGGATTATGAAAAACTTTTTTTCGAAATAAAAGAAAACAAAGTAAGTATAATGGTCGCAACCCCGACTTTTTTGCGAATCTGTCTTATGAGCGGGGATTTTTCCGAGGAAAATTATCCTTTTCTGAAATGTATTTATTTTTGCGGAGAAACTTTGCAAAAATCCCTTGTTTCCGCAATTTTAAAAAGATTTCCCGATATAAAAATAATAAACGCATACGGACCTACAGAAGCGGCTTCTGCAGTATGCGCAATTGAAATAACAAGAGAAATGCTTGATGTCGAGGAAATTTTGCCGGTCGGAATCCTTGATTCTTCCGCGGCGGAAATAACTTCAGAAAACGGAGAACTTGTGCTTAAAGGAAAATCCGTTTCTGAAGGATATCTTTCCGGGGAAAACGGCGGATTTTACAGGGAAAACGGAAAAAACTGTTTCAGAACGGGAGATATCGGATACATAGAAAACGGAAAGATATATTGCCGTGGAAGATCTGACAGCCAGATCAAATATAAAGGATACCGGATAGAACTTTCTGATATAGAAATGAATATTTCCGCCATTCCGGGAGTGGAAAACTGTGCGGTTGCCGCAAAAAGAAATCCGGAAGGGGAAGTAAGGCTTATAAAAGCCTTTGTATGCGGAGATGTTTCCGAAGAAGAAGTCAGAATAAAACTTTCCCAAAAGCTTCCCGAATATATGATTCCGAAAAGCATAAAGATCCTTGATTTTCTTCCTCTTAACAAAAACGGAAAAACAGACAGAAAGGAACTGATGAAGCTTTGATCAATATTAAAAAAATCCTTTTTGAAATTTCCGAAGACGAAAAAGTTTTTGATGAAAACATAGATCTTATTGAAAGCGGAATCCTTGATTCTTATGGAATGATGGAACTTCTTGCCGTTCTTGAAGATGAAGGGGTGGAAATTAACATAACCCGGACAGACAGGAATATTTTCCGCTCCGCTGACGAAATAGAAAAACTTGTTACCGGTTCTTCTGAAAGAAAATAAAAAACTATTGATAAATCCATCAAAAAACTTTATAATTATCTTATAGTATTTTATAGAAAAGGAGATGTTTTCCATGGGACTTATTAAAGCAATAGGCGGAGCAGTAGGCGGAGTATTGGCAGATCAGTGGAAAGAATATTTCTATTGTGAAGCACTTCCGGCTGATATTATTGCAGCAAAAGGTGAAAAAAGAACAGGTAAAAGAAGTTCAAACACCAAAGGCGAGGATAATATTATTTCAAACGGTTCTGTAATAGCTGTTGCGGACGGTCAATGCATGTGCATCGTCGAACAGGGCAAGGTAGTTGATATCTGCGCAGAACCCGGCGAATATACTTATGATATGTCCACCGAGCCTTCTATCTTTACGGGAAAACTCGGAACGAGCATTGTTGAAACTTTCAAGACCATCGGTAAACGTTTTACTTTCGGCGGAGATACCGGAAAAGATCAGAGAATCTATTATTTCAACACCAAGGAACTTGTCGGCAATAAATACGGAACCCCTAACCCCGTTCCGTTCAGAGTTGTTGACGAAAGAGCAGGAATCGATATCGACATCAATATCCGCTGCTTCGGCGAATACAGCTATCGTCTTTCCGACCCGATCCTTTTTTATACAAACGTCTGCGGAAACGTAGCATATCAGTATAACAGAAGCGAACTTGACAGCCAGCTTAAATCCGAGCTTCTCACCGCTCTTCAGCCGGCATTTGCAAAAATTTCCGCAATGGGAATCCGCTATTCCGCACTTCCCGGCTGCACCACCGAAATGGCAGATGCACTTAACGAAGTCCTTTCGGAAAAATGGCGCGGACTTCGCGGAATCGAAATCGTTTCCTTCGGTGTATCTTCCGTAAAAGCGGACGAAGAAGACGAAAAGATGATCAAAGAAATGCAACGCAATGCGGCATTCATGGATCCCACCAGAGCAGCAGCACATCTTGTCGGCGCACAGGCGGCAGCAATGCAGGCAGCAGCGGCAAACGAAGGCGCAGGTTCTGCCATGGCATTTATGGGAATGAACATGGCACAGGGCGCAGGCGGAATCAACGCACAGAATCTTTACGCAATGGGCCAGCAGCAGGCAGCACAGCAGCCTCAGCCTGCACCGGCACCTGCAGTACCTTCCGACGATTGGAAATGTGCATGCGGCGCTGTCAACACCGGAAAATTCTGTACCGAATGCGGCGCACCGAAACCTGCTGATGGCTGGGTATGTTCCTGCGGTTCTGTAAATAAAGGTAAATTCTGCTCCAACTGCGGAGCAAAGAAACCCGAAGGCGTTCCCCAGTATAAATGCGATAAATGCGGCTGGGAACCCGAAGATCCCAAAAATCCTCCGAAATTCTGTCCGGAATGCGGAGATCCCTTCGGTGATGAAGATATTAAATAATTGCATAGCAAAATAAAAAAATCCTCCGCAAAGCGGAGGATTTTTTTATTTAAAATATTCTTTATCCTTAACAATGAAAATCGGGAAAGGCGGGTCATTCGGTCTGTTGAGAAAATCACATTTCATAACATTATATTGTGCGCCGGGAAGAGATTTTACAAATTCAAGGATCGCGTCGCGTTCGGAATAACCGTTGTTGCGTCCGTAATAGACACAAAGGGAAAGAAGACCGCCGGGTTTAAGTATCTCAAGGGATTTTTGAATTGCGGGGATGCTTGTTTCCGCACGAGTGAAAACGTCGTGGCTTCCGCCGGGAAGCCAGCCAAAATTGAACACGATGCAGTCCGCGGTGTTCGGCTCGGCGTATTTATCTATCTCGCTGTGGCTTGTGCAAAAAACTTCGCTCATTTCAGAAAAGCCGTGTTCCGCAAGGTTTGACTTAGTGGATTCAACTGCTTCTGGCTGAATATCCATTGCAAGAACATGTCCGTCTTTTCCGCAAAGTTCGCAAAGATAAACGGAATCGTGTCCGTTTCCGGAAGTTGCGTCGATGCAAAAATCGCCGGGTCTTATGTGCATCTTAAGTATTTTATGAACGATTCCAAGGGCGCTGTATTCGCTGAACAAAAGATCTGCCTCCAGTTCAAAAAAATTCTGCATATAATCCTAATCCAAAAAGAAGAATATGTCAAGAAAAAGCACTTGACCTATTTGAAAGTATTATACTTTTGAATATAAAGTTTTGGTAATTTGTGAACAAAAAACCAATTTTTTACTGTAAAGATAAAAATGGTTTGCTTTTTTAAGGGTTTTATATTATAATACTTATCAGTTATGCAGAAAGGATGTTTTATCGATATGAAAAAAATGCTTGCCGTAATTCTCGGCCTTATGCTTATTATGCTTTCCGTAACCGGATGTGCAAGACCCGATCCTACATATGTTGATGAGGAAAGCTTTGAAGTCAAGTTCTATCCCGTAAGTGATGAAGGACAGACCTTTGCTTCCGGTCTTACCGCTCTCCAGATTGTTATGAACACCCCCAACGTTGAACTCGGAACCGGAGAAATCTCCGTTACAAGAGTTTCTGACGGAAAAGAAATTTTCAAATATGATGCCCGCATGGACGGTGATTATATTTTCCTCAACAGCGGAACCAATCCCGCATATGCCCAGCTTATCATCATGCTTCCCGAAGGCGAAGTTTTTGAAATGGGCGAAACCTATTCCGTATCCATGGATGAAAAATTCTTCTATGTTGATGATGTAAAAGGTTTTGTAGGCGATTTCCTTGAAGGCGATTGGGAATTCACCATCGGAAATTATGGTTATGACGGCAACATTTCTGAAATGCCTACCGTATATCTTGTAGGAGATACTATTGAAATTCCTGTTGCTCTTGGCGACGAAGCAGCTATCGCAGTTCTTCTCTATGATAACGTAAGTGTTGTTTCCGCAGAACAGAGAGCAAGAGTTCAGGACGGAACTTTCGTGCTCGAAGCAATCGGCGAAGGCACCTCCACTATTTCCGTAATGTTCCTTGATGAAGAGGGAATGCATGTTGAAACCCTTGGATTTACTGTTACCGTAAAATAATTAGTAAAAAAATAAAGCCGCACATCTGTGCGGCTTTATTTTTTTACTTGCCAATATAACCGAAGTGTTATATAATAAATTATATCTATGCATAAATAAAAGGAGGCACCGTCATGAAAGTCAATCTTCTTTGCCATACACCAAATCCTGAAAAAACAATCGCTGCAGCAGCAAGACTTTGTTACAGCAATTCCGGTGCGGACGAACTTTTTGACGGCATGACGGATGAAAAAGCTTCCGATTATGTTGCAATGCTTGAACGCCTCGGCCACGAAAGCCCTCTTGAACACGTGACTTTTACTTTTACTATCGAAGGAGTTTCCCGCGCGTTTCTTGCCCAGATAACCCGCCACAGAATCGCTTCTTTCAGTGTACAGAGCCAGCGATACGTTAATAAAGAAGGTCATTTTGATTTTATCGTTCCTCCCGCAATAGGTGAGAATGAAGAAGCTTTGGAGGAATATAATAGAATTATGGATCTTTGTTCCGAAAGTTACCATAAACTCACGGAGATCCTTCGTAAAAAAGCGGCGGACGAATTTGTTGCCGAAGGAAAATCCGAAGAGGAAGCATGGAAACTTGCGGAGAAAAAGGCAATCGAAGATGCGCGTTTTGTTCTTCCGAATGCATGTGATACAAAAATGATCGTTACTATGAACGTCAGAAGCCTTCATAATCTTTTCCGCCTTCGCTGCTGCAACCGCGCACAGTGGGAGATACGCGCCGTTGCGGATGAAATGCTCCGCCTTTGCAGAGAGGAAGCACCTTCTCTCTTTGCCCATGCGGGTCCTGCTTGCGTTTCCGGAGGAAGATGTTCCGAAGGAAAAATGACTTGCGGAAAACCGAGAACAGAGCTTATTGTAAAATAAGGAGGCACCTTTATGGTATATCTTTTCCTTGCAAACGGTTTTGAGGATATGGAAGCGGTGGTTCCGTTCGACCTTATGAAAAGAGCCGGGATTGATGTTGTAACTGTCGGAATCGATGGAAAAACAGTAAAAAGCGCTCATGGCCTTACGGTGACCGCGGATATTCAGGAAAAAGAGGTCGTTTTTGAAGAAGCGGAGGCTTTTGTTTTTCCGGGAGGATGGCCCGGTGCAAAAAATCTTAAAAATTCAGAAACCGTTAACAATGCCATAACATTTGCGCTTCATAATGATATCATCATCGGTGCAATCTGTGCTTCGCCCGGTTTCGTACTTTCCGGAACGGGAGCGCTTACCGGAAAAAGATACACATGTTTCCCGGGTTTTGAAGTTGAGGAGGGTATCTATACCGCCGGAAAACTTGAAATCGACGGAAAACTTATTACCGCAAGCGGTCCGGCTTTTGCGGAAGATTTTGCGCTTGCGCTCGTTTCCGAGATAAACGGAAGCATGGAAGGAATTGAGGAATTTTCGGAATAAATGCCGAAAGCCCTGCGGTTAACGCAGGGCAAAGGCTATGGAAAGATTATCAGCCGCATCCGCATCCACAATCGTTGTTGCAGCCGCAGCCATTGTTGCAGCCGTTGCTGTAGCCGTAACCGTTGTTGTTGCCGCAGCAGGAGAAGAGAAGAATAAGGATGATGATCCACCAGCAGCAGTTATTGTTTCCGAACATGAAATTTCACCTCGTAAGAAAAATTTATATCGGCGCCGTTTTTTCGGTTTTGCCGGTATGTTATATGATATGTAAACTTCAGGATGTTGGTTACAAAGAGTGAAGCCGGCATTATGAATGGAGGATTTTATGAACAACAAAGAATTTGAGGATTTTTTCAAGGATCTTGATCCAAAAGAAGAACCCAAAAAAACAGTAAAAAAAGAAGAGGATGACCTTGTTTTTTCTTCTTTTTTTGAAGATGCAACTTCATCCGCAAAAAAGAATAGCGAACCGGAATCTTCTGCCGAGGCTTTCGAATTTGAGGACGATGTTTTTGCTCCTCCGCCTCCAAAAGAGGACGAACTTCCTGTCAGGGAAATAAAACCGGCAGTGAAAGAAGAAAAAGCAAAGCCCGAACAGAAAAAGAAAACATCCGAACCTAAAAAACAAAGCCCGACCGCAGCACAGAAAAAGAAAAAGCGCCTTAACACCGCATATAACTGGCTTCTTACAGTAGTATGGGTTTCCGCAGTTCTTGCTGTTTCTGTTTTTATCGCGTCTTTTGCTCTTTCAAGCATCAATGACCTTGTAGGTTTCAACAAGGAAAGCAAAGAGATCAAAATCACAATTCCCGAAAGTTACGGCCTTTCCGAAATTGCGGAGCTCCTTGAAGAAAAAGGCGTTATTGACGAACCTTTTACCTTCGAGGTATATGCAAGGGTCAAGGATATGGAAACAAGGCTTGCTCCCGGAACTTATGTCCTCAATTCGAACCTCGGATATGATCAGATCTTCCAGGCACTCAAAGTAAAAGAAGCCGCAAAAAACGTTGTTACAGTAAACTTCTATGAGGGTATGACCGTAAGGGAAATTGCCGAAAGACTTGAGGAAAACGGCGTCTGCGGATACGATGAATTCATGGAAGCCGTAATGACCGAAAGCTTTGAATATGAATTTGAATCACTTATGGGAACAAGCGAAGATATCTATATCAAATGGGAAGGATATCTTTTCCCCGATACCTATGAATTCTACACAAATTCCACCCCCAGAAGTGTTATAGCCAAGTTCATCGACAACTTCAATAACAAAATCACAGCGGAATATTACGAACGTATGCAGGAACTCGGAATGAGCCTTGAGGATGTTATCACTCTTGCTTCCGTCATCCAGTCCGAAGCTGCATATATGGAAGACATGGAAAAAGTATCTTCCGTATTCCACAACAGACTTGAGCCAAATTCCGGACTTCCTTATCTCCAGTCCGACGTAACCTATTTCTACTGCACAGAAAACATCGATCCGTTCATCGACGATCCGGCGCTTTCTGACAGCTATCTCCTTGCATATTACACATACCCCAACTACAGAGCGGGACTTCCGGTAGGACCTATCTGCAACCCGGGTATGAACGCGATAAAAGCGGCTCTCTATCCTGTAAATACCAACTATTATTTCTTTGTAACCGACATTGAAGGAAAATTCTATTACGGCGCAACCCAGGCAGAGCATGACGCAAACGTCATTGCAGCAGGAAGAGGCTGATGAACAAAATAAAAAACACCCGTTTGATAAACGGGTGTTTTTTGTTGCCTTAAAAAACCGCGGTTCATATAATGTAAGGAAAAATATCCGATGAACGGTGGTATATATTATGAATGAATATTTTTTTCTGCTGAGTTCAGTTACAAGTGCTTTTAAAGGCGAAGGAATCCTCAGAAAAAACGGATTTAAAGCAAACGTTTTCCGCGACAGCAATTTTAATCCGTACGGCTGCGGATACGTTATAAAAGCCTTCGGCGATAAAGAAAAAATGGAAAAAATTCTTCAAAAATCCGGGGTAAGGGTCAACGAGATAAGAGAAAGCCGGTGAAAAAATGCTTTATTTTGACAATGCCGCAACAACGTATCCAAAACCTGCTCCGGTCAGAAAGTCGGTCCAGGAGGCTTTGAGCAGATTCGGAGCAAACCCGGGAAGAAGCGGTTATGAAATGGGTATGGAAACTTCAAAAGCGGTTTTCGACTGCAGGGAAAAAGCCGCGGAACTTTTTGGAACAGAAGAAAGCGAAAACGTTGTTTTTACAAAAAACTGTACGGAAGCACTTAATATCGTCATTATGAGCATCGGCTTTTCCGGAGGACATGCGATAATTTCCGACTTTGAGCACAATTCGGTGTTAAGACCTTTTTTTGAATTGAAAAAGCGGGGAAATATGGATTTTTCCATTGCGGAAGTTTTTGAAAACGATCCGGAAAAAACGGTTGATTCTTTTAAAAAGCTTATAAGACCGGATACAAAAATGATAATTTCAACCGGTGCATCAAATGTTTTTGGAATAAAACCGCCGGTAAAGATGCTTGCGGAACTTGCGCATGAATACGGACTTGTTTTTGTTCTTGATGCTGCACAGACCGCAGGTTCGGAAAACATAAATATGGAAAGATACGGGATCGATTTTGTCTGTGCGCCGGGGCATAAAGGACTTATGGGGTCCATGGGAACAGGTCTTCTTATATCAAAAAGGCCGGAACTTTTAAAACCTCATCTTTTCGGCGGAACAGGAAGCTATTCTCTTCTTCCGCAGCAGCCGGACGAACTTCCGGAAATGCTTGAAAGCGGCACTTTAAATGTTCCGGGAATATGCGGTCTTTCTTCCGGTATAGGCTGGGTACTTTCAAAAGGTGAAAAAAACATTGCGGAAAAGGAAAACCGCCTTGCGAAAATGCTTTATGACGGGATATCGAAAATTGATAAAGTTCTTCTTTTTACAAAAAGACCCGAACCGGAAACCCATAGTCCGGTAATATCCTTTGTACTCGGAGATTTAACAGGGGAGGAAACCGCCGCGCTTCTTTCGGAAAAAGGAGTTGCGTCAAGGGGAGGCTTCCATTGTTCAGCGCTTGCTCATCACAAAATGAATACGGAAAAACGCGGAACATGCCGGCTGAGTATCGGTCCGCTTAATACGGAAGAGGAAGTTTTTAAACTCATCGGAATAATTCACGGAATTTCAAAAAAATATTAAATATGTTAACAAAATAATACTTGAAAATGCAGGCGCTTGTGTTATTATTATATTAAGTAAAATAATAACTTTATATATAGAAGAGGAAAAAATTATGGGAGAACTTGCATTTTCTTGGGACAGCATATTGAACGTGCTCAGAACTTTCAGGATACGTGACCTTATCGATATTCTGATAATTGCGTATCTTTTATATAAAGTGCTCATGTTTGCTTCTAATACAAGAGCGGGCCAGCTTATAAAAGGTATATTTCTCCTTCTTGCAATGTATATTCTTTCCGCAACCATCGACCTTAAAAGTACTTCCTACCTTCTTGAACAGGTCTTCAGTTTCGGTATAATCGCAATTGTTGTCGTTTTCCAGCCGGAACTTCGCCATGCGCTCGAAAGCATGGGAAAATCGAGGATTTCAAACCTTACTTTCCTTAATTTCAACAGCGAAAAACTCGATGATGAAACCCTTATGAAAAACTGCATCGCAAAAATTGTTGACGGCGTTACCGAACTTTCAAAACACGACGTCGGCGCACTTATTGTTTTTGAAAGAGAAACAAAACTCGGAGAAATCATTTCCACCGGTACCATAATTAATGCTGAACCCAGCAAAGAAATTATCGGAAATATTTTCTTCCATAACGCTCCGCTCCATGACGGTGCTTCGATAATCCGCGGGGGAAGGGTTTATGCCGCAGGCTGCTTCCTTCCTCTTTCACAGAACTACGATATAAGCAATATGCTTGGAACAAGGCACAGAGCCGCCCTCGGAATAAGCGAAAACAGCGACGCGGTTGCCGTTGTTGTTTCTGAGGAAACCGGAAAAATCTCAATGGCCGTAAACGGTGAACTTATGCGCGAAATCGACCCCGTTTATCTTAAACGCAAACTTGAGGAATATATGATTCCGGAAAAAACCGAGCCTAAAGCTCCGAGATTCTTCGGAAAAGGAGGCCAGGAAGAGAAATGAATAATATTTTTAAAGATAAAAAAATAATGGCAATAATTTCCCTTGCAGCCTCGTTTATTCTTTGGCTTACGGTTTCGCTTATACTCCGTCCCACGGGCGAAGTTGTTATACAGGGCGTCGGCGTAAACGTCAATGTTCAGACAGGTGTTCTTGCGGAACTCGGACTTTCTGCGATCGAAGGCGCGGAAAACACAGTCAACGTAACGATAAGCGGTTCCCGTTCGGTAATAGGCGGTGTTCAGGCAGAAGATATTTCAATTTCACCTTCTCTTTCCGGTGTAAGCGGAGCGGGAGTTTATGAACTTGATCTCAGAGCAACCAAAAACAGTTCCAAAGATTTCGAAATAGTTGGGATCTCTCCGGAAAAAATGGTTGTAAAATTTGATAAATACGTTGATAAAACCGTTGAGGTTTCCTACCTGATAAACGGCGATTACAATATTCCGGATGAACTTATCCAGGAAGAAATTTATACGGATCCCAAAACAGTTGTTGTAACCGGACCTGAAATCGATGTTGCGGAAATTGACGGAGCGGTTGTTGAAGTTTTCCTTTCAGGAGACTATGATTCAACAGTTGCGGCAGTGGGAGAAATTATTCTTGTTGATGAAAATAAAAATCCCGTGGATTATAACAGGGACGAAATAAGCATCAGCACCGATGTTGCAACCGTTTATATTCCTCTTCATAAAAGCGCAAACCTTCCTTTAAGCTTTGATTATACCAACATTCCGGAATATTTCGATATCTCAAATATCAGATACACTCTTTCCGAAAGCGACGTTGCTGTTGAAGCGGAAGATTATATAATCGACAAATACAGCGATATCTTCCTCGGATATGTGGATATAAGGGATATAACGCTTGAAAACTCTTCCTTTGTGTTTGACGTAAACATTCCCGATGGAATAAACCTCAGGGAACCGATTGAGGAAGTTGCGATCAATTTCGATCTTGCCGGATACGTTGAGCACACATTCAATGCAACACAAATCAATATTGTAAACGTTCCGGCGGAATATAAAATAACCCCCAATGCATCCAAGGTCGCGGTAACTATCATCGGTCCGGAAGAGGTAGTGAACAATATTTCCGCGAAGGATATCGTTGTGCAGATCGATATGAGCACGAGGGAAATTTCCAAAACAGGACAGTACAGAGTTCAGGCAGACATCCTTCTTCCGGGAGGAGAAAATGCTTGGGCAATCGGAACTTATTCCATAACCATAACGGTTAAAACAAAGTAAAAAACAAAAAAGGCTCTGAAAAACGGGCCTTTTTGATTTTATAAAGATAAAGGAGAAGGAAAATGCCGCTTATCGTTTCCGAAATTAAAATAGCCCCGGGCGAACCCAAAGAAAAAGCTTTTGAAAAAGCTCTTTCGGTGCTCAAAATAAAACCTTCGGAAACAAGTTCGGTTTCCGTTTCAAAAATTTCCGTTGACGCAAGAAAAAAGGATAGGGTTTCGCTTGTTTTTTCGGTTGCTATCACATGTGAAAATGAAGAAAAAATAGCAGAAAGAATAAAAGCAAAGAACGTGGTACTGAGGAAAATTTCACCTGCGGAAATTCCGGTGCTCAAAAAAGCGCCGGAAGCAAGACCGGTTATAATCGGATTCGGTCCTGCGGGAATGTTTGCGGGGCTTTATCTTGCAAGAGCAGGCGCACGTCCTATTATTTTTGAAAGAGGCGCAAAAGTTGAGGAAAGAACTGTTGCGGTTGAAAATTATTGGAAAGGCGGAGTGCTCAACGAAAAAGCCAACGTCCAGTTCGGCGAAGGCGGAGCAGGAACTTTCAGCGATGGTAAACTTACAACAAGAATAAATGACCCGAGATGCGACTTTATCATCGAGGAACTCCGGAAACACGGTGCTCCGAAAGAAATTCTGAGCAAATCAAAACCGCATATCGGAACGGATATGCTCAGAATGGTTGTAAAAAATATCCGCGAGGAAATCATTTCTCTTGGCGGGGAAGTCCGTTTTCTTACAAAAGTTGATGATATCGGGATGAAAAACGGAAGAGTTGTTTCCGTTTTTGCGGAAGGAATGGAATTCCCGGCAGAAAACCTGATAATTGCCGCGGGACATTCCGCAAGGGATACTTTTGCGATGCTCGAAGAAAAAGGTGTGCTCATGGAAGCGAAACCTTTCTCTGTCGGTGTAAGAATCGAGCATCTCCAGTCCGATATAAACCGAGCCCAGTATGGGGATTTTGCGGAAAATCCTGCCCTTTGGGCGGCGGAATATCAGCTTTCACACCATGTTGGCGATCGCTGCGCATATACCTTCTGTATGTGCCCGGGCGGATATGTTGTCCCCTCAGCAGACAGAGAAGACGCGGTTGTCACCAACGGAATGAGTTGTTTTGCAAGGGACGGCAAAAACGCAAACTCCGCTCTTGTTTGCTCCGTTTCTGCGGAAGATTTTGGCGGAGATCCTTTTAAGGCAATGGCTTTTCAGCATGAAATAGAAAGAAAAGCTTTTGAAATGGGCGGAGGAACAAAAGCACCCGCCCAGACTGTCGGAGCTTTTCTTAACGGAGGAATTTCCCGGTTCGGAAAAGTTGAACCTTCCTATGCAAGAGGCGTCGAAGATAAAAAACTTGCTGATTTGTTCCCGGAAGAAATTACGTCTGTGCTCAAAACAGGACTTGTTGCTCTGGACAGAAAACTCCATGGCTTTGCAGATCCGCAAGCCGTGCTCACAGGACCGGAAACAAGAACAAGTTCCCCGGTAAGAATACTCCGAAGCAGCGAGACCCTTGAAGCAATCGGAATAGAAGGCCTTTATCCTTGCGCTGAAGGCGCCGGATATGCCGGAGGAATTATGTCTGCGGCAGCGGACGGAATCCGCTGCGCTGAAAAGGTGCTCGAAAAACTTATGTGAAAAATAAAAATCCCTTTGCCGAAAGGCAAAGGGATTTTTTTAATCTTTTTTTAAAAGTTTAAGATATTTGCTTTCATGGAAGATTATAAAAATCAAAGAGGGAAGAGCTGTAAGAATTATAAAAAGGAACATCTTTCCGTAGCCGGGATCGTATTGGCTGAAGGCAAAATAAAGAATAAGCCACGGAATTCCAATCAGGATGTGAAAAATTACCATTCCTCTCATATATTTTTTTGTCCAGGAATAACCTTTGAACTTTTCGGGAATGTTCATTTTTCCAAAAAGGCCAAGAATTCCATAACCGATATAAAAAATGCTCATCGCAAAAAGAACTTCCATTAAAAAGCCCCCTTATAAAAGATCTCTGAAATAAAGTCCGTTTGTTTTTTCAAAATCCGCCGGTTCTTTATCTCTGAACATATCATAAATTTTTTTGCAGTTTTCGGGAGTTTCGTCGGTAAAATAAAGGGTCATGAAATCGATTCCGGAAAAATCCTTATCGGCAACATAAAGGGGAACGCTGTTGAGAAGGATGCCGAATTTCTTTTCAAAACAAATATAGGTGAATTCTTTGCCCATGCGGTCTTTGATTTTTCCTTTCCCGGGGCAGTTTTTGCATCCGGAGGCTTTTTTGATGGGGCAGGCGCGCATCTTCATAAGCGGAAGATAGCCGTATCCGATGATTCCCCGTTTTATGTTTCCGCCGAGATGTTTTATTTTCGGTGAAGAAAGTTCAAAGGAAAGCGTTGCGTCAAAAACTCCGAGTTCTTCGTATTCGGAAAGGGAAATACTGTTGAGAATATTAAGCCCGTATCCGCCGTGAACAGTTAAACCGCAATCTTTCGCAAGGCGAAGGGTGCAGATGTTTTCGCAAAGGGCATGGCGAACGCCTTTTTCATAAAGTGCAAGAATTCTGCTTCTGATTTTTTCTTCATCAAGGGGAAAAACAAGGGCGGGAAGTTCAACAAAAAGTTTTTCACCGAATTTCCGGATGGATTCCGGATGTTTTTCAATTTCCGCAAGGGGAAGAATAACCGCTTCCGCGTCATTTTCGAAAAGAACCTGTTCAAATTTTTCCGCGCGGATACGCAAAGCGGCTTTTTCGGTGATATGCTTTTTAAATTCAGGCAAAGCGAAATCCAAAACAGAATGGGGTTGAACCTGTTCTCTTTTTTCGGAAAGTTCCGCAAGGGCTTTTCTTCGCATTTCGTTAAGTTCGCTTGCGGCTATGATCGGTTCGCCTTCTGCGGAAAATTCAAGTTCCGAAAGATAAAAAGGCGTTCCGCCGGTTTTGGAAAGATAGCGCTCCGCAAGAGTTTTGTCGGTCGGTGCGCGTAAAGCTTTTTCGCAGATTCCGCCGGTTACGGAAACAACGTTATCGCCGTCGGAAACAGTCAGAATGGAAGGCCTTGTTTCGGAAATGGAAAGCTCCATTTTGATCGGAATCCGGTTTGCTTCGTCTTTATAAAGGTTTGAAAGATTTTTAAGAACTTTATCGGCGGCGGTAACGTCATCGTGGCTTCGGAAACCGAACATATCGGGCGTGCGTTTTCCGGTAATGTAACCGTCGGTAAATCCCTGTCTGGAAAAAACCGCGCGAAGGGATTCAATATCCGGTTTATCACCCGCAAGAGCGGCTCTGCAGGCAGTTACAGCTGCCGCAACGTATTCCGGGCGCTTCATTCTTCCTTCAATTTTAAAGGAACATACTCCGGCTTCGGAAAGTTCCCTGATGAGTTCGATATGCGACATATCCTTGAGGGAAAGAGCATGGTACTTTTCTCCAAAACGGAAATCAAGACGGCATGGTTGTGCGCAAAGTCCGCGGTTTCCGCTTCTTCCGCCAAGAACGGAGGAAAGATAGCAGCAGCCGGACATGCACATGCAAAGTGCGCCGTGAACAAAGGCTTCAAGCTCAATTTCTGTTCTTTCGGCGATATATCTTATTTCATCAAGAGAAAGTTCTCTTGAAAGAACTGCTCTTTTAAAACCAAGACGCTGCGCTTCAAGGGCACCGGAAAGATTGTGAATGGTCATCTGGGTGGAAGCGTGCATTTCAATCGAAGGACAGATTTCTTTAACGAGTTTTGCAACGGCAAGATCCTGAACAATAACCGCGTCCGCTCCGGAAAGAGCAACGTTTTTGATTTCGCTGATAAGCGCCGGGATTTCAGAATCCATTACAAGAGTGTTTAAAACAACGTGGACTTTGACTCCTCTTGCGTGGCAATATGAAACAATTTCGGGAAGTTCAAAATCTTCAAAGTTGGAAGCATTTCGCCTTGCGTTAAAATTCTTTGCGCCGAGATAAACCGCATCCGCTCCGGAACGCACCGCGGCAATAAGCTGTTCTTTTCCGCCGACCGGGGCAAGAATTTCTGTCATTCGGAATCGCCTCCATAAATAAATAATAGAAAATATACGTTAATCATATCATAAAACATCGATATACGCAAATATCTTTAAAAAAATATAAAAAAATTTTGAAAAAACACTTGATTTTTGTTTTTGTTTTTAGTATAATAATCAAGCGCTGTGATAAACAGCAAGGTTAATTGACCAAATGGAGATGTCGCCTAGATGGTCGAGGGCGCGCGACTGGAAATCGCGTAGGGGTCAAAAGCCTCTCAAGAGTTCGAATCTCTTCATCTCCGCCACAAAACCTTGGAACTTTGTTCCAAGTTTTTTTTGTTATATACAGAAAAATTTTAAGCTCCGGGAA
>JAZTXW010000047.1:0-3008 GCA_045636625.1 Oscillospiraceae bacterium | reverse complement strand
TTTTTTGAAATCGTGATAGCAAAAATCAAGCAACCCTTCGCCTAACGCAAAGCGGATTGCACTGCCGCTTAAAGCGTTTCCGTAAAATTCGTGATGATAGTGCTTGGGTTCTTTTTCCCATTCTTCAATTTCGTCACGATAGCTGATATCGAAGCGTTTTTGCAATTTTTGTAATTTGTCCGAAGAAAAATCTTCGTCATCTTCTTCGTCCTCATCAAAATCCATTTCTTGAGGATAGAGACGTTCAAGGGTGGTTAAACCTTCTTCATATAATTGGGCGAGAGAGGAATCAACCGAAATTTCTACGGTCTTTTCTTTTTGGTCAATGGATACATTGCACTGGCAACGGTCTAAAATTAAATCCTTTGTATTTTGGCAAAGATTAAAGACTTTTTCTTCTTCGCTTAAAGTGTAGTTAAAATAATCGAGTTTAGGCATTTTTTTGCTCCGAAAAAATTAGAGAATGTAAAATTGTGCAATTTTGTAAAATTTAAATCACTCCAAGAAACATTATACAATTCTATTGCGTTTTTGTCAATCGTGTGTATAATAATTTTAGATAATTCTTTTAGAATAATTCTAAATTGTCTAAAAATGTCGAAAAAATGGAGGTGGTTATTTTGAAAAAGAAAATCTGTAAAGGAGGTGTAGCGTATGGAAAAGAAGTTAATGGCAACGGCAAGTATGCTTTCTTCATTTTTTCAGCAATAGCAAACGGAGAGGGCTTCGAACGTCTGAATATCTTATGTACCTAAAAATAGTAAAAAAGTCGAAAATATTTTTTAAATGTAGCATTAGGTGCGTTATTAGGCTGCTAGAATTAATTTACAAAAATATAAAAAGTTTTTTCAAATGGCCAGTTAGGTTGTCTATTTAGATGTTATAATCTCGTCGCAACAAAGAAAAAGGAGTGTATCCTTTCTTCTATTCATAGGTTTATTTGAGTTGTTTCTTGAGGCTTCAGTTTTGAATTAAAAAATATTTTTTTCAAATATGAAAATAGGCTTCAAGTTTTGATGTTAGAATGTTTTTACTTGCATGGGTAGAGAGTTACAAGCCGCTCAATCAAACACAGTATACCACAGTTTAACTGTTGATATAAAGGTTTTATTTGTTTCCTTACAAAAAATCAAGTAACTATATAAAATAAGGAGGTGTAGCGCATGGAAAAGAAGTTAATGGTAACGGCAGAAGAGATTGCGATTGAGCTTAGTGTTTCCAAGTCTTTTGCGTATAATCTAATTAAAAGATTAAACGGCGAGCTTGCGAAAAAGGGTTATATCACAATTCCAGGACGAGTTAGCCGCAGATATTACGAAGAGAAGCTTTACGGCAAAGCAGAATAACGAAAAGGAGGAATTTATATGCCGGCTTATAAGGACAAGAACAACAAATGGTACGTTTCTTTTCGCTATCAAGACTGGACGGGAAAGAAAGTACGGAAAGTCAAGCGCGGTTTTGAAACCAGGCGCGAGGCTTTGGAATGGGAGCGTAGGTTTCTCTTAAAAGAAAACGGAAGCATGGATATGCCTTTTGGAAGCTTTGTTGAAATCTACAAAGAAGATTTGAAGGAACGCTTAAAGCGAAGTACTTGGATTATGAAAATCAGCGTCATCGACCAAAAGATTTTGCCTTATTTCAAGGATAAAAAAATCAACGAAATCAAGGCATCGGACGTAATTGCGTGGCAAAAGGAAATTATGGGGTATAGGGACGATAACGGAGAAGTGTTTAAGCCGACTTATCTCAAAACCATTCATAATCAGCTCAGTGCGATTTTTAATCACGCAGTACGGTATTACGAGTTGCCCAGCAACCCTGCCGCCAAAGCAGGGAATATGGGAAAAGAAAAAACAGCGGAAATGCTGTTTTGGACAAAGGAAGAATATATGGCGTTTGTTGAAGAAATTATGGACAAGCCCATTTCTTATTACGCATTTGAAATGCTGTACTGGTGCGGTTTGCGAATGGGGGAATTGCTTGCGCTTACGCCCAAGGACTTTGATTTTGCAGAAGGGATTGTGCGCATTACAAAATCCTATCAACGTTTGGAAGGGAAGGATATGATTACCGATCCAAAAACAGAAAGAAGTAATCGCAATATAAAAATGCCCGATTTTCTTGTAGAGGAAATGCAAGATTATATCAAGGCACTATATTGGGCAGAGGAGGATACTCGATTGTTTCCGATTACCAAAAGTTATCTGCACCGAGAAATGACAAGGGGCTGTGACGCGTCTGGGGTGAAACGAATAAGGATTCACGACCTTCGTCATTCCCATGTTTCTCTGCTCATTAATATGGGCTTTTCTGCGGTAGCGATTGCAGATAGGGTAGGACACGAGAGTATTGATATCACCTATCGGTATGCGCACTTGTTCCCGAGTACACAAAAAGAAATTGCAAAAAAATTAAACTTAGAGAGGAATTAAAAATGTCAGAAAAAAACAGAGATAAACGAAATAGATGGCGTTGCCATACCGTTGCCGTTCGCCTTTCGCCAGAGGAAAGCAAGCTGTTGGATATTGCCGTAAAGCTTTCGGGGTTGACAAAGCAGGATTACGTCTGCAACCGTTGTTTGGAACGAGATATCATTGTGCAGGGCAATCCTCGCGTTTATAAGGCGTTAAAAGACCAACTCGGGGAAATACTCGAGGAACTTAAAAGAATCGCAAATTTGGGCGATTTAAGCCCTGATTTGCTCGAAACAATCAATTTGGTCGCCGTCACAATGGACGGAATGAAAGGAGAGTGTGCATGCGAGAAAAGGAAATGACTGCCCATATAGCATCTGTTGGCGCAGACGCAGGGCAGTCACCTCAAAATATTTGTATAGACAGTATAGCACAAACAAAAGAAAAAATCAATCGTTTTGATGAAAATTATGAGATAGGCGAGAGAATTTCTCAACCCCCGAAAAATTCGAGAAAGTTAAAAACGGTCACCATGGAAGAGCTTTATGAAAAGGTGTTCGACGCAACCTTGCCAATTATCGAAGGGGTGCTTTA
>JAZTXW010000046.1:0-8133 GCA_045636625.1 Oscillospiraceae bacterium | reverse complement strand
ATATCTTGTAGGAAAGGTACTTGGCGAAGGCGGATTTGGAATAACCTATCTTGGATGGAATATTCTCCTTCAGGAAAAAGTAGCAATAAAGGAATTCTATCCGCACGGATTTGTAGGAAGGGATGCAACGGTAAATACCACCGTCATGTCCTATGTCGGTCAGGAAGAATTCACTGAAAAACAGAGGGACGCGTTTATAAAAGAGTCACGCACCATGTCCGACCTTCGCAAAATCGAAGGAATCGTTGAGATGAAGGACATTTTTACCGAAAACCAGACTGTTTACATAGTAATGGAATATATCGAAGGTGTAAACCTTAAAGAATATGTAAACAAAAACGGACTTCTTTCAATGGATAAAGCGATAGAACTTCTTTCGCCGGTAATGAGTGCTCTTGAAAAAGTGCATGCAAACGGACTTATCCACCGTGATATAAGCCCGGATAATATTATGATTTGTCCGGACGGAAGAGTTGCCCTTCTTGACTTTGGAGCGGCAAGACAGATTTCAGAAGACGGCGGACATAGCCTTACTATTAATCTCAAACATGGCTATGCTCCGTTTGAACAATATCAGACACATGGAGAGCAGGGACCGTGGACTGATATTTATGCGCTCTGTGCAACTATTTATCGCCTTATTACCGGAAAACTTCCCCAGAGTTCTACGGACAGACTTCTTGAAGATAAGCTTGAAAAACCTTCCCGGATTGGAGCAGATATCAAACCGGAACAGGAAGAAGTTTTGCTCAAAGGTCTTGCTGTTCGCATTACCGAAAGATATCTGAACATGTTTGAGCTTAAAGATGCTTTTAAAAAAGCTTCTGAAAAACCGGAAGAAGAACCGGTTCGCACAAAGTCAGAATTATCAAATAAAGATAATAAAATTTTTTCTGATAGTTTGATAGAAAAAGATTTTGAAGGTACAAAAGCAGAATTTTTAAAAACTAATGTAGAAACAAACGAGATGCGGAAAAAACAAAAAAAGGAAAGAAGAAAAAATTTTTTTGTTCTGCTAATTTCAGTATGTCTAATTATATTGGTATGTGTACTTTTAAAAATACAAACGAACATAAACACAATATATGAAGAAGGAAAAGAGCTTTTTGAAAGCGAAAGTTATGGTTTGGCTTATGAAGAATTTGATAAGATCCGTGATTATAAAGATTCCGAAAGATACTGTTTAAAAATAGAGGATATTTATAGAGAAGCTACTAAAGATTTTAACAAAAGAAACTATTTTGATGCGGCTGAAAAATTTTTTGTACTTGGTTCATATAAAAATTCAATAGAAAAATATAAAGAATCGCTTTATTTTGCTGCAAAAAAGGCTTTTGATACGGAACAATTTGTTGTATCAAGAGCATATTTCGCCGAAATTGGAGAAGGTTATAAAGATGTTTCTGAAATGATTGGAAAATGCGATGAAAAAATTAGGAATAACAGGTACACAGAATTTATTGATAGTATTGCATTGTCGAGAAGAGGGAGCATTGTTTATTTCGGAGAATATGAGAAAGACGATAATAAAGATAATGGAAAAGAACCCATTTCCTGGGTTGTATTGGAAAACGTAAACGGTCAGGCTATGCTTATGAGTGAATTTGTTTTGAATGTTTCAAAATTCAATAAGTTCGCTTCGAAAGAAATAGCATGGGGAAATTGTGAAATAACAGATTATCTTAATAATGAGTTCTATGAAATTGCGTTTAGTGCTGAAGAAAAAGAACTGATTATATCAAGCGAACGCAAAACTCCTTCTTTGAATGGTTCGAATGCAAAGGTTACAACAAACAAAGTATGGCTTTTAACCGAGAATCAGGTAGCAAATTACCTAAGTAACTCGGAATATCTGATTGCCTATGATTTAAAATCTAATACCTCTATGTCGTATTGGCTACGTAATACCGGAAATAATGGTAATACAAATGAATATGTTGCCGCATATGTGTATAAAAATGGTGAAATTTTAGAAGACGAGTTTACTAAGTCACATGGCATTCGGCCAGTAATTTATGTGTATTATAAGTAAAGTTTTCTCCGAAATGTTTTGATTTTTGAATAGTATAAAAATATAAAGTTTTAAATTACATAATTACCTTATAGGCAGCGTTGCAAGAGGAAATCAGATAAGTCTTGCCAAAAAAGGCGGCGATTATATCGGAATCCGACCGGTAATCTGGATAGATACATCTGTTTTTGAATAATAATCAGAAAAATTTTGTGTGAAAGGAGGTCGGTATTTTGAAAAAACTTGTAGTGGGAATTCTTGCCCACGTTGACGCAGGAAAAACAACCCTTTCGGAAGCGCTTTTATATTCTACAGGAAGGCTTAAGAAACTTGGAAGAGTTGATAATAAAAACGCGTTTCTTGATAACAATGAGCTTGAACGCGAACGCGGAATAACCATTTTTTCAAAACAAGCGGTTATAAAAACCGAAAACACCGAAATAACCCTCCTTGATACACCGGGTCACGTTGATTTTTCTTCGGAAACAGAGCGAACCCTGCAAGTAATGGATTATGCGATTCTTGTAATAAGCGCAAGGGACGGAGTCCAGGTCCATACAGAAACGCTGTGGAAACTTCTTTCGCGCTATAATGTTCCGACTTTTTTGTTCATAAACAAAATGGATCTTGAGGATACGGATAGAATGCTCATCATGAAAAATCTTCGGGATAATCTTTCAGAAAACTGTGTTGATTTTTCTGAAAAAGGCGAAGATTTTTATGAAAATGTTGCTCTCTGCGATGAAATGAGCATGGAAAAATATATGGAAGAGGGAATTCTGAGCACCGAAGAAATCTCCGTGCTCATAAACGAGAGAAAAGTTTTTCCGTGCTTTTTCGGTTCGGCATTACGCCTTTCCGGCGTTTCGGAATTTATAGAAGGAATTGAAGAATTCACAAAAGAGCCGGAGGCAAAATCTGAATTCGGTGCAAAAGTTTTCAAGATTTCCAGGGATACCCAGGGAAATCGCATGACTTTTATGAAAATAACAGGAGGAAGCTTCAAAGTCCGCTCCGTTGTTTCGTATTTGCCGAAAGATTCAGCCGAATCTCTTGAAGAAAAAGCAAATATCTTGAGAATTTATTCCGGCGCAAAATTCGAACCTACTGATGAAGCAACGCAGGGAAGCGTTGTTGCCGTTCTGGGGCTTTCAAAAACCTTTCCCGGGCAGGGACTTGGCTTTGAGGAAGCGGGTTTTGAACCAATTTTAGAGCCTGTGCTGACATACCGCATAAAGCTTCCGGAAGGAATAAGCCCGGCGCAGTTTTTGCCAAAGCTTAAGCAGCTTGAGGACGAGGATCCGCAGCTTCATATAGTATGGAACGAACAGCTTGGCGGAATTTATGCCTGTCTTATGGGTGAAGTTCAGGAAGAGATACTCAAAAGCATGGTTTCGGATCGTTTCGGAACGGAAATCGATCTTGATGAAGGAAAGATAATTTACCGTGAAACCATTGCGGAACCTGTTGAAGGAATCGGACATTTTGAACCTTTGCGCCACTATGCGGAAGTACATCTTGTTCTTGAACCGGGTGAACCGGGAAGCGGACTTTCTTTTGAAACCCGCTGCAGCGAAGATACCCTTGACCGAAACTGGCAGCGTCTTGTTTTAACACACCTTGAGGAGAAAGAACATCTTGGCGTACTCACAGGTTATCCCATAACGGATATGAAAATAACACTTGTTGCCGGACGTGCACATATAAAACATACCGAAGGCGGAGATTTCCGCCAGGCGACGTATAGGGCGGTTCGACAGGGACTTATGAAAGCAAAAAATGTTCTTCTGGAACCTTACTATGCTTTTCGGCTTGAAGTGCCTTCCGAACAGATTGGAAGAGCCATAAACGATGTCCGGGAGATGAACGGAACTTTTGGTGCGCCGGAAACAAAAGGCGATATGGTCGAAATTTCCGGACGTGCTCCGGTTTCTACAATGCGTTCCTATCTTAAAGAAGTGCTTTCATACACCCATGGAAGGGGAAAGCTCGTTTGTTTTTCCGATGGGTATGCGCCCTGCCATAATACCGAGAATGTTCTTGCGGAATTCAGATATGATCCGGAAGCCGATGTCTTCAACAGTCCGGATTCGGTTTTCTGTTCTCATGGCGCAGGAATCAACGTGAAATGGAACGAAGTTGAAAAACATATGCACGTTTCAAGCGGAATAGATTTCAGCTTTGAAAACGGAATTCCGCTTATTCCGAATGTCCGTGTTTTCCGCCGCAATTTCAGTATTGACGAAAAAGAGCTTGAAGCGATAATGGAAAGGGAATTCGGACCTATTCGCAGAAAGCAATATTCCGAAGCGGTGATGGACCGTCCGAAGGAATATAAGGCGGTACAGCCGAAAAAGAAAGATTATCTGATAGTTGACGGGTATAATATAATTTTTGCCTGGGAAGGTCTTAAAAAACTTGCTTCCGAAAATCTCGATGCTGCCCGTCATATCCTTATGGATATTCTGAGCAACTACAGGGGATATACAAAATGTGAACTTGTGCTTGTTTTCGACGGATATAAAGTAAAAGGAAACTACGGCGAAAAATTCGATTATCACGAAATCCATGTTGCATATACCAAGGAAAACGAAACCGGCGATATGTATATTGAAAAACTTGTTCAGGATATCGGAAAAAACTACAACGTAAAAGTTGCAACTTCTGATAACCTTATTCAGGTTGCGGCCCTGAGAAGCGGTGTTCTGAGAATGTCCGCAAACGAGCTTCGTGAGGAAGTCGAATTTATAAATAAGCAGATTCAGAACACTATTGAAACTTACGGAAAAAAGAGTTTTTACCGCCCGTTTGATAATATTGATAGGCTGATATAAAAAGGCGCAGTAAAACTGCGCCTTTTTTGAAATTCTGCGAATATTCAGGAAAAAATTTCGTCTTTATGGATGAAGGCCCTCAAAAAAACAAAACCGAAAGGAGGAATCTTTTTGGAGGACGCGAAAATAATCGAACTGTATAATGTAAGAAGTGAACTTGCTGTTGCAGAAACGGAACGCAAATTCGGTAAAATGCTTTTTTCAATAGCGATGAATATTCTTTCAAATCACGAAGACAGCGAGGAAACGGTTAACGATACCTACGGAAAAGCATGGAACAGTATTCCGCCGGAAAAACCTGATTTTCTCGGAGCGTGGCTTGGAAAAATAACGCGAAACCTTTCAATCAGTCGCTGGAGAAAAAACAAGGCGCAAAAACGCAGCGGAATTGAAATTATGCTTTCGGAACTTGAAGAATGTATTCCTTCTGCGTCTGACATTGAAGCGGAAAGCGAAAACGTTGAAATTACAGAAGCAATCAATTGCTGGCTTGGAACTTTGAACAAGGAAGAAAGAATATATTTTATCCGCCGTTATTGGTATGGTGATTCAATTTCAGAACTTGCGGAAAAAATTAAAATTCCGCCGAAAAAGCTTTCTTCAAAAATGTTCAGACTTCGGAAAAGCCTTAAGGAATTTCTTGAAAAGGAGGGAATTGCCTTATGAAAACTGAAAAGCTTTTTGATTCAATAACTGAAATAGATGAAAAATATATTGAAGAAGCAAAAGAAACAAAAATCCCAAAAAGGAAACCTGTAATATGGAAAATTGCCGGAATGGCCGCCGCTTTCCTCGTTGGTGTTGTTGCTCTTGGAGCAGCAGGATTTCTTTTATTTCCCGGTGCAAGTGCCGGAGGAGGAACAAACCGTGAACCGGGTTCCGATTATATGAGTTATGCAGGTCCAGCGTTTCCTCTTACCGCTTTGGAGGACACAAAAGGATTGGTTTTTGAACGCAATATAAATTTTGATTTTTCGCCATATTACACGCATCAGGAAAGCTATGAAAATTCAAAAGGCGAAACTGTTTATTACGACAGCTGGAATAGTAATGCCGTCATCCGCGACAATTATATCGTAAAAAACACAACGGATGAGGATATAACTTTTACCGCAGTTTATCCTTTTGCTGGAAATATAAGCACCGCTCTTTCAAAAGTTCCCCAAATTACAATCGAAGGAAAATCCGTTGCAACGGAACTTAAAATAGGACCTTACAGCGGCGGTTTTGCTTCCGCATTGGGAAACGACAGTGAAGTTGAAAGGCTTAACCTCAGCAGTCTTGAATCCTGGGATGAATATAAGGCTCTTATTGAGAGCGGAGAATATCTGAAAGATGCCTTTGGAGAAAATCCGAAGATGGAACAGCCGGTAAAAGTTTATTCATTCGAAATTGAATATAATATTCCGATGGAGCAATTCGATGAAATTGAAAATCCGGATGCGGTAGTCTCTTTTGACTATGATGAAGAAGAAACAGATGTGTTTTTCTACGGGTTCAACGGAATGAGCTGGAACAGCGAAGAGGGCTGGGTAAAAGCAAGTTCCTATATCCCGAAAAGTTTCAATCCGGATTTTGAAAATCACCCGGTTTATATAATCGTTATGGGCGAGGATATTGATAATATTAATGTAAAATCCGTTGCGGGGGAATCAAAGGGAAGTTCCTGGGACGACAGGGAAGAAACGGATTTTTTCAGCATCAAAATGGAAAAATATGAAAGTACCCTTGGAGAAGTCGTTTTTGAAATTGTTTCAGGCGATAGTTATAAAGGCGGTTATTTTGAAAATGAATCCACAGTTCGTGATTTGATTTCAGATGAAGATTATCTCGGATACGTTGCGGAATTTATGTATGCCTACGGACAGCTTTCGGAAGATCCCGCGGAACGTTATTTCAGCGGAAGGCTTGATGACATTATAAGCGAAACGAGCTATGTAAGCCGTGTTCTTTACGTTACTTTTGAAGTTACCGTTCGTGCGGGAGAAGCGGTTGAAATTGGAACGAGAACTATTCGTGAAGCGAGCTATGATTATGTAGGAAACAGACACGAAAAGGATATGGAAGGTTTTGATATGGTGACAAGACTTGGAACAAGTCTGAATATCGTTAAACAAAATGCTTCCGTTTCCAACACTGAAGAAATTGAAATTGTTTATAATAATTTCGGTTTTGATATTCCAAATGGAATCACTAGCGTAATCCTTGATGAAGAGGAACATTACTGGATGGAAATCGTAAAAATAAGGCAGGAAGACGATTGATTCTACCAAAGGTTTACCACGATTCCACAGGTAAAATATTGTAAGAAAAAGCCTCCCGGGTTATAATTTAACTCGGGAGGTGATTATTTTGACATTTGAACTTGATAAAGAAAAATTCGGAGAGTTTATTGCAAAACTTCGAAAAGAACGGGGAATGACCCAAAAGGAACTTGCGGAAAAACTTTTTGTATCCGATAAAGCAATCAGCAAATGGGAAAGAGGACAAAGTCTTCCGGATATTACAACGCTGAATCCTCTTGCAGAAGCTCTCGGAGTTACTACGGCAGAACTTCTGAACTGCGAAAAAATCGAAACAGAAAAAGTCGATTCTTCGCAAGTGGATGAAATCGTTGAAAAGGCAATCGTTATTTCAGATGAAGATAAAAAAGAGAAAAGAAAAGCAATAGAAAAGCGACTTTTAATTTATCTTTTGTGTTTTATTATAGGTGCAGTGTTAACATATTATTTTTATAAAAACAATGGAGCACAATATTACCAGAGCCTTATTGCGATTGAAATTCTTACGGCGGTTTTCGGCGCATATTTTATGTTTTTTGTAAAAGAAAGGCTTCCAAAATATTTTGATGAAAATAAAATCAGTACTTACTGTGACGGATTTTTCAGGCTTAATACTCCGGGAGTTTATTACAACAACCGCAACTGGCCGCATATTATAAAAAACGCAAGAATAAGCCTTATGATTGTTATGGTGGCTTTGCCGGCTGTTTCCATTATGGTAAGAATGTTTTTTAAAGATAGCCTTACATATACACTTGTTACGGTTTTTTCAATGAGTTCGATTATGGGAATATTTACTCCGATTTATTTCGGAGCAGTAAAATATAAATAAAAAAAGAAAAGCTCTTTCCTTTCGGAAAGAGCTTTTTTGAATCTCTGTAAGGGCAGAAATTATTTAACTTCGACTTCTGCGCCTGCTTCTTCGAGTTTCTTTTTGATATCTTCAGCTTCAGCTTCGGATACGCCTTCTTTAACTGCTTTGGGGCAGCCGTCAACGATTTCTTTG
>JAZTXW010000045.1:0-2937 GCA_045636625.1 Oscillospiraceae bacterium | reverse complement strand
AAACCGACCATCATCGGGCTTTTGATAAGACGGTTTTCGTAAAGTTTGACTTTTTCCGGAATGCCCATCTCTTTTTTGAGTTCTTCGAAGAGATTGAGCACAAATTCATCTTTGATTTTTCTGTTCCAAAGTTTTGAACGGACGGTAAAACGGATATACATCGCAATATTCCAGCCGCATACTATTACAGCGCCGGTTATCCATATTATCGCGCCCACAAATACTATCGGGAACACGAAAACTTTAGGCTCGGTTTGTTGGGTTTCGGTATCTGTGCTCAAAACAGGTTGCTGCGGTTCTGCAACGATATCTTCGTGCTCAAAATTATTTTCCTGTTCCGGTTCGGTGCTCAAAGGCGGTTTTACAACCGTTTCTTCCCTGTTTTCCGCCTGAGTTATAATCATTTCGTGCGGAGGAAGATCCACCTGAATCGGTGCGGAAGGCAAATCGATTTTTATCGGGAGAACAAGATATATTGCAAGGAATATCCAGATCCAATAGCGCCATTTTTTGCGGAACTTGTTTTCAGCAAGTTTTGATATAAGGAGAATCGCAGCCATTGCCGCGGTTGAAGTTATCGAAATTTCAAGAACGTTTATAAACAGATTTTCGAGCAAAAGTTCCGCCCCCTTTCTTTAAAAAACATCTTCATTATAATAGTGTCGATTTTAACGATTTTTCTTCGCTTCGTCGATAAATTTCTGAAGTTCATCGAGTTCACTGTCATTGATGGTGTTGTTTTCGTAAAGATTTGCAACAAGGGATTTTACAGAACGTCCGCAGAATTTTCCAAGGACGCTGTTGCTTTCGAATTCAAGATATTCCTCTTCGGAAACAAGAGGAGTGTAGAGGTTAGTTTTTCCGCCTTCGGGCTTTTCGCATTTAAGAAAACCCTTTTCGGTAAGGCGGGAAAGGAATTTGAGAACGGTGGGCGCCTGCCAGTTCTTTTCGGAAAGTTTTTCGTCAATTTCAAGACGGGAAACCGGTTTTCCCGCTTCCCAAATTGCCATCATGATTTCGAGTTCGGAATTAGGAAGATGAACGAGTTCTTTTTTGTCAGCCATTTTAAAAATCTCCTTTTTACGGTTGTCTAATTACAGCTTAATTCTACATCTGTCTAAGCATGATGTCAATAGGTTTTTGAAAATATTTCTACATTTGTCTAAAATATTCCGTATGCGAATGATCTTATTGAATTTATACCTTAAAATGAAAAAATTTTTCAACCGCTTAAAAGTGGAATTTCCGCAACTCCGGGTTGCGAAACCAAAAAAGCGCATTTACCGAAAGGAAACGCGCTTTTTTATTATAAATTTATTCAGCCGAACGCGATTTCGTTTTTGTGTTTGCAACAAAAAATCTGCTGTCAACGGTTCTGTCAATAAAGTTCTGTATATATTCAAGATTAAACTGTTTGCCGTATTTCAAAACAATACCGTGCTGCGATGCCTGCTCCGCAGTATAATTTTCAAGCATAACCAGGTGCAGATTACTGAAACCGTAACCGTATTGGGTAATAACGAAATTCAGTTTCGGAGTTGAAACAATCACTTCCCCGGTTGTATGGTTTTTCGTTACTGTAATCTGTGCAATTCCGCCAATCAGGTTAGCAGGATCAATCTGTGCAGAAACAAAATTTCCGAGAGAATAGAAAATCAACGTTTCATTGCCATCTTCACCTTGAATGTATTCAACGGGCTGAAGAACATGAGGATGAGTTCCTATTACAATATCCACGCCCCAATTTGCAAACTGTTGTGCCAGTTCACGCTGATATGTATTCGGTCGATTTGAACCTTCGTCACCCCAATGCACAGAAACAACCACAACATCCGCACAAGCTTTAAGCTTTTGTACCTGATTATACATTTCTTCGGTATTATCGGTATAAATAATCATGTTTGTGCTTTCTTCCGGTAAACGCAGACCGTTTGTGTGCTCGGTAAAACCGACAAATCCGAATTTAATTCCGTTTTTTTCGATAACAGCAAGTTCACCGTATCCTTCGGAATCATCATTTGCACCGATTACTGCGAAAATTCCTTCCGTATTGCGCAGAAGTTCGATTGTTTCACGAAGTCCATTTACCCTTTTGTCCAGCATATGATTGTTGGCAACGTTAATTACATCAAAACCCAATTCTGCAAGGTTCGCTGCCATTTCAGTTGGGGTATTGAACATAGGATATGAGGAAGGTTCCGCGCTTCCCGCCATCGGAGTTTCCTGATTTATATAAGCGATATCCGCCGCGGCAATCAGTTCCCGGATCTGTTCATAAACCGGAAGGAAATCATAACTTCCGTCATCGGTACGTCTTGCCGCCTGGTAATAAATCACGTCGTGGATAAGGTTATCGCCTACGGCAAGCAAGGTTGCTTCGCTGATTATATCTTCGGGCAGTTCCGGTTCTGTTAACGGAACCGATTCGGAGGAAAGAGAATCTTCTTTTTCCGGCAAAGAAAAATCTTTTTCTCGCACCGAAGAAACCGAATTCTTACAGCCGCAGCATATTAAAATTACAATTATCGATAACATCCACAGCAAACTTTTTTTCATAGCTTGTCCTCTATTCAGAAAAATTTCCACAGTTCGTTTATAATTGCATTGTTAACGCTGTAAATATAATTTCCTTCCCGCTCGGAACTTGCGCCGTTGCTGAGAAACACAACCCCACACTCCGTTTCCGGATCATAAAACACGCAGGAAATTGCTCCGTATGCGTTTCCCTGGTGTCCGTATAAAGTCACTTCTTCAACAATATCGGAGGTTATTTGCACTGTAAGACCTCGGACTACGTTTGTTTCCGGGTCATAGGAACGTTTTGTATGAATATTGTCTATGCTTTCCTGAGTAAGATAACGTTTGCCGTCAAAAGTTCCGTCGCCGGCAAGGATCATAGAGATTTTTGCAAGGTCGGGTGCGCTTATATAAAGTTCT
>JAZTXW010000044.1:0-17511 GCA_045636625.1 Oscillospiraceae bacterium | reverse complement strand
CCATTTTGGGGTTCCAGCGGCGGGTCTGGTGACCAAAGTGTACACCAGCTTCAAGCAGCTGTTTCATAGATACTACGGACATTAATTTTTTCCTCCTTGTTATTACCTCCACCCCAGTCATTTCCCGGCGGCAACCGGGTTTTCCCGGTCAACGACCGACGAGATTGTGGGGTGTGTGTGCTTATTAGAAGACGCACTTATAGATTTACAGTCTTCCAGCCATTAGATTATAACATTAAAAGCAACTTTTTGCAACCGTTTTTGCTATTTAATAAAGAAAAAATTTAAAAATTTTTTCAAAAATGATTCCTTTCCATTGTATATTTTGCCTATAAATTCCGTTTTTATCAAAATTGTGTCTTTTCCGACCGTTTCTATCTTATCCCAGCTTACGGAAAAATCCTCTTCCCTTCCCAAAATCCCAAAAAATCTTGGTTTTCCTTTCACTATCAAAGCGGTTATTTTTCTTGTTTCGGAATCAAAAAGTATGTCATCCGCAAACCCAAGAGAGCATCCGTCAAACATGTTTATTATCTCTTTCATGCGAATTTCTTCAAAAGTTATATGCATAAAGTTGCTCCTTCTTCCGGAAATTATATGTGTTTGATCCGTTTTTTCTGTCAGCCCGTGCTCAAAAAAATACCATATTTTGTTCCATGCTCAAATGAATATATCCGTGCTCAAACGTCAAAAATCAGCCTTGTTAAATTTTATTTTTGAACGGGGAATTTTATGTATTACGGTAAAGTTGAAATTTGCGGAATCAACACGGCAAAACTTCCGGTGCTCACAGAGAACGAAAAAAGCGACCTTATGAAACTTGCAAAAAGCGGCGACAAAACCGCCCGTGAAAAGATGATAAACGGTAACCTCCGGCTTGTTTTAAGTGTTGTTCAAAAATTTTCCGGGCGCGGAGAAACTCCTGACGATCTTTTTCAGGTTGGCTGTATCGGGCTTATAAAAGCCATCGACAACTTTGATCCCGGTCTTGACGTCCGGTTTTCGACTTACGGCGTTCCGATGATAATCGGCGAAATAAGGCGGTTTTTGCGGGATTCCAACGCTGTTAGGGTAAGCCGCTCCATGCGTGATACCGCCTATCGGGCAATGCAGGTGAAAGAGGATTTTATAAACGAACACGGCAGAGAACCGAAAATAGACGAAATAGCAAAAATCCTTGAAATGCCAAAAAGCCGTGTCGTGGTTGCTCTGGAATCCATCGTTGAACCCGTTTCGCTTTATGAGCCTGTTTATTCCGATTCCGGCGATACGATTTTTATGATGGATCAGATCAGCGATAAAAACTCCGATGCCGGCTGGCTTGAGGAAATCGCTCTTAAAGAAGCGGTGAAAACTCTTTCGCCAAGGGAAAAGAGAATTCTCGGAATGAGATTTTTCGACGGTAAGACACAAATGGACGTAGCTTCCGTGATCGGTATAAGCCAGGCACAGGTTTCCAGGCTTGAAAAAGGCGCTTTGCAAAAAATCAAAAAACAGCTTTGATATTTTCCGCCGTTGTGGTAAAATGTACCCATAACATTTTTCGGCGGTGATTCTATGAAAAAACTTCTTATAACCGGTTTTGAACCTTTCGGAGGAGAAAAAATCAACCCTTCCTGGGAAGCGGTAAAACTTATTCCGGAAAAAATCGGTGATTTTGAACTTACAAAAATCGAAATTCCTGTCGTTTTCGAAAAAGCGGCTGAAACAGTTTTAAAAAATGCCGATGAAATTTCTCCAGATGCAATTATTTGCGTCGGACAGGCAGGCGGAAGACCTTCCGTTACCCCGGAAATGGTTGCGGTAAATCTCCGCTTTGCTTCAATTCCGGACAACGAAGGCAACCAGCCGAAAGACGAACCTTGCATCAGCGGCGGAGAAAATGCCTATTTTTCAACTCTTCCGGTCAGAAAAATGACAGCCGCCGTTTCGGAATCCGGTATTCCCTGCTCCGTTTCATATTCCGCGGGAACTTACGTCTGCAACGACCTTATTTATCACGTTCTTCATCATTATAAAGGAACTGATATAAAAGCGTGTTTTATCCACGTTCCGTTCATTCCGGAACAGACGGAGGATAAACCGAGCATGGAACTTGAAACTATCGCAAAAGCGCTTGAAATCGCGATAGAAGCGATATAAAAAGCTCCCTGCCTGAAGGCAGGGAGCTTTTGTTTTATAAAATTATTTGCTCTGTACTATATAAGGCTGGATTGCTCCTGCGACTTTATAAATCGGCATAGTCTGGAGCATAACTTTTCCGGGACCGGTGATGACGGTATCAACAAGGCCTTCGCCGCCGAAAAGGGCGTTTTTAACGCTTCCAACCATGCGGACATCCATTTTACAGGTGGGGTCCATCATTGCCACAACGCCGGTATCGCAGACAAGCTCTTCGCCTGCGGCAAGGGTATATTCCTTGCTGTATCCGTCGATTTCAAAGAAAGCAAGTCCGGGACCGGTTATCTTCTGCATGATAAAACCTTCGCCGCCGAAAAGACCGGCAGAAACTTTTTTGCGGAAGAAAATTTCAAGCTTTGTGCCTTCGGTTGCGCAAAGGAATGAACGCTTCTGGCAAATCACGCTTTCGCCGGGTGCAAGCTGTCTTGAAATGATTCTTCCCGGGAAAGAAGAAGTGAACGCAATTTCGCCCGCTCCGTTTGCTTTATAATGGTTGAGGAAAAGGCTTTCTCCGGAAAACATTCTTCCAAGGCTTCCGCCCAAACCTCCGTCCGCTTTGACGTCGGTTGCGATAGGACCTTTTATCCATGTTCTTCCGCCGGATTCGCTCATAAGACCTTCACCCGGTTCAAGCTGAATTACAAGAGCAGGAAGAGAGCCTCCTTCGATTTCATAACGCATAAAAACGCCTCCTTTTTTATTGTTTCTGACTAAAGTTTACCATTACTCACAAAAACTTACAAGAAAACTTTTTGTGAACATTCTCAACCGATTTTTATGGAAGAAATAAATTCATCGCAGATCTTTTCATCAAAATCCGTGTTTTCTTCGGAATCTATTCTGATATAAACTCTAACATCTGCCACATATCCGTCGAATTGAATCTGATAAAATCTTCCGTAAACCGGAACGGCATCTTCTTCAACGTCATATTTTTCGCTTGTGGGATAATCAAAACGGATATAGCTTCCTTTCAAAAAATTCCCGCTCACTTCGTGGTATGTATGCTCATTGATTCCTACCCAAAGGGAATTGTTTGCGAGAAAATCTTCATATGTTGTACCGGTATCTTTATACACAGCAATACTTGCGTAATGGTAATTATCCCAGGGCAATTTAAAAGTTATGCCGTAAATTTCTCCTTCTTCCTCAAAGGTTCCCTGTTTCCAGCCTTCCTGAACAGACATTGAAACGGAAACAATCTCGTTTTTACAAATCTCGGAATCTTTTTCGGTATCGACCAGCGGGTGGAGCATTCCGGAAAGTTTTCCGCTCTCAACATTTATATAATTTATGGAAATATCTTCGTAAGTATCTTTTTCATTGTTGTCATTTCTTTCCTGTTCTGAAACTGAAGGATTTTTCTCTTTTTCCTGTTCCGAAACCAAAAATTCCTCTTTGTTTATGATATCTTCCGGTTTTTCTTTTCCGCAGGAAGAAAACAAGACCGCAAAAATTAAAACAAAAACAAAAATCTTTTTCATAAAATCCCACCTTTGAAAATGTTCTATATTATATAAGTGTTTGAAACAAGCAAAATTGTTGCATAAAACAAAAAAATCCGCAGAAAATCTGCGGATTTTTTTATTATTCACATTCAAGAGTCATCAGAATATGGGGAATTCCGTCTTCGAGGAATTCTTCCGAAACCTGTTTAAAACCTACGTTTTCATAAAATTTTCTGGCATAGACCTGTGCTTCGATGGTGATTTTATCCGCTCCGAATTTCTCCTTGGCAAGGCGGATTCCCTCTTTGAGTACGATAGTGCCGTAACCTTTTCTGCGCCTTGCGGAAATAACCCTTCCGACCGCGGCGTCCTCGAAGGAAACGCCTTTGTCAAGAACACGAAGATATGCGGCTATTCCTTCTTCGTCTTTCAGCCAGACATGATATGCCTTCTGGTCTTTATCATCTATTTCCGGATATGGACATTCCTGTTCCACAACGAAAACGTCAACACGAAGTTTTAAGATATCATAAAGCTCATAAGGAGTAAGTTCTTCAAATTTTTTAATAACAAGTTCCATTTATTCTTCCTCAGTCTCGGGTTCCTGTTCAAGTTTTTCAACAACAGCGGTATCAACGCGCATTCCGTCAACGGTTTCAACGGTGAATCTGTAACCGCTGTTTTCAAAGGTATCGCCCACCTCGGGAACTTTGTTCAGCTCGTCCATGATCCAGCCGCTTAAAGTTGCGTAAGGAACTTCCTCGATATCCATTTCAAGCTCCTCGAAAAGTTCTTCCGGTTCCATACTTCCCGAAACGGTATAAACGCCTTTGTTTTCGCTCATATCCTCTTCAACTTCGTCGTGCTCGTCCCAGATTTCGCCGACAAGTTCCTCAAGGATATCTTCCATTGTAACGATGCCGAAAGTGCCGCCATATTCATCGGTAACAACAGCCATATGGCATTTGTTTTTCTGAAGAAGCTTTAAAAGCGCGCCGATTTTCATTGTTTTCGGAACAAAAACCGGTTTTGTAAGCATTGTTTCCGCAATGTTCTCCATATCATAATTGTTATAGAAATCGGTGCGGTGGATTATTCCTATAATATTATCAAGGCTGTCAACATAGACCGGAAGACGTGAATATCCGGTTTCGACAAAAACTTCCGCAACCTCTTCCTTGGTCCAGTTTTTCTCAACAGCTTCGATATCAACACGGGGAGTTGCAATATCCGCGCAGTCGTTTTCATTGAGTTCCATTGCGTTGCGGATAAGTTCGCCTTCCTGTTCTCCGATTCCGCCGCTGCTTTCAACTTCATCAACAAGGGAAAGAAGTTCCTCTTCGGTTGCGGCCTGTTCTTCTCCGCTTTTGAAAACAAGCGAAACAAGTTTTTTCCACATCGAGAAAATAAAGTTGATAGGCGTAAGGATTATCGCAAGAAAGTTGATGATAGGAGCGGAAAATCTTGCAAAACTCTCGGGAGATTCTTTCGCGATGCTTTTAGGGGTGATTTCACCGAAGATAAGAACAACAACAGTGATCACGGCTGTTGAAACAGTTGCGCCGATATCTCCGCCAAGAAGTTCGATAAAAAGAACCGTTGCTATCGACGAAAGAGCGATATTAACAATATTATTGCCAACCAGAATCGTCGTGAGAAGGCGGTTATAATCATCCAGAAGGCGGATTATAAGCGCCGCGGTTCTGTCGCCTCTTTCTGCGGCAATTTTGATTTTAGTCATGTTAAGACTGTTGAAAGCGGTTTCCGTTGCGGAAAAATAAGCCGACATCATTACAAGCACGCCCATTGCGATTATTGTGCCGATATTGTCCATTTTGTTAATTGATACAACCTTTCAGTTTTTATATTTAACGCAAAAAAGCACAGCCCGAGGCGCTTTGCGTCCAGGCTATGCTCCGAAAAATCAATTTATAATAATACTTCGTATGTCTGCGTCGTCCATTTTTTGACCTTTCAAATAAATAATACGATTATTATACACAAGTGGATGTTGATTGTCAATCACCCGATAATTACCCCGCCACCAAGAAGTTTTTCGCCGCTGTAAATAACTGCGGACTGACCTGGAGTAACGGCTCTTTGCGGTTCATCAAAAAGGATAAGCGCTCTGTCATCACGGAAATAGGTACTTGCAAGAGCCGGAGCGGGATTATGGGCATAGCGGATCTTGCAGGTAACCGCTATGGGCATATCCGGAGCGCCGTTTATCCAATGGAAATCCTTTACGATAACGCGTTTTTTGAAAAGAGATTCGTTATCGACGAGAACAACTTCGTTTTCTTCCGGGTCGATTTTTCCGACATAGAGCGGCGCGGGAAGAGAAAGTCCGAGACCTTTTCTCTGGCCGATGGTATAACGGCAGATGCCTTTGTGTTCGCCAAGGCATTTTCCGCACTCATCAACAAATTTTCCGTGCGGCATTTCTCCGATTTCACGCTCGATATATCCCTGGGTATCTCCGTCCGGGATGAAACAGATATCCTGTGAATCGGGCTTATTTGCAACGGGAATACCCGCTTTTTCCGCTATTGCACGGATTTCGTCCTTTGACAAATCCGCAAGCGGGAAACGGAGATGCGGAATAAGCTCTTTATCGATGTTATACATCATATAGCTCTGATCTTTCGCAAGGTTTTTTGCACGGAAGATGTTTTCTCCGTCGGTTCTTGCATAATGGCCGGTGGAAATAAGGTCATATCCGAGCTTCTGAGCTTCCTCAAAAAAAGCCGGGAATTTTATAAATTTATTGCATCTTACACAGGGGTTTGGGGTTCTTCCCTGCTTATATTCTTCTGTAAAGTTATCGAGAACTTCCCTTTTGAAAATTTCGCGGAAGTCAAAAATATAATGGGGAATCCCCAGATGATCGGCAACGGCTTTTGCGTCCTTTGCTTCGTCCCAATCATCCATAAGACGGAAAGTTGCCCCGGCAACCTCGTAACCCTGTTCTTTTAAAAGATATGCTGCGGCCGCACTGTCAACTCCGCCGCTGAGCCCTACCATTATTTTCATGCCAGCATCCACGCAAGAGCATACGCAAAAGACGGCACAACCATTGCGATAATGAGAATTATTACCATAATTCTTATGAAAAGTTTATTCTGCATTTTTTACCTCCGAAAATTATTCAAGCTTTCCGAAACTGCTGAACGGGAAGAGAACAAAAACGCCTTTTCCTTTTATACAGTCTTTATTGATGTAGGGATTTTCCCAAAATCTTGCGTCAAGAGATCCGGCTCTGTTGTCGCCGGCAAAGAAATAACAATCCTCCGGGACCTCAAATTCTCCCGAAAAACCGGACCAGCTGCTGATATAGGGTTCTTCATAAAGCCGGCCATTGATATAAACATCTCCGGTTCCGTCAAAAACAATTTTGTCACCCGGAAGTCCGATGCAGCGCTTTATAAGCACGACGCCAAGTTCCTCGCTGTCAAACACAACTATATCGCCGCGATCCACATTATCTTTATTGAAAGTTCTTACTGTAACAACCTGTGCGCCTTTCGGAATGGTTGTTTCCATAGAACCTGTCGGAACACTTGCCATAAAACAAAAAGTCTGGAATATCGCAAGGGGCAGGAAACAATAGAGCACAAGGGTTTTTCCCCAATCAAAAAGTTCTTCCCTGAGAGTTTTCTTTTTGTTTTCCGGGGTTTGTTCCGGGTTTTCAGCTTCTTCAGCATTAACCGCATCTGTAAACAACAAATCTTCCATATATTCCTCCGTAAACGGTTTTTAAACAGATTTTTATCATTAATAATTTATTATAGCAAGATTCAGATTTTTTATCAATAATAAACGGCTATTTTTAACAATTCGGACAATAATAACGGCATAAAGGGAGGCGAAAACATTGTTTGTGGTTTTTTTCAGGACATTGATTATATATTTCATTATTATTGCTTGTCTGAGAATTATGGGAAAGCGACAGCTTGGTGAGCTTCAGCCTTCTGAATTTGTTATCGCGATCCTTATTTCAAATATCGCAACTCTTTCGATTGAAGATACGGATATCCCCCTTACCGGCGCTGTTGTACCAATAATAACTCTTATGAGCGCAGAGGTCATTCTTTCATTCATAACTCTTAAAAGCGGAAAAGCCCAGATTATAGTCACGGGAAATCCCGTCGCAATAATCCGAAACGGAAATATCGACCAGAACAGCATGCGTGAACTCCGTTTTTCCATCGAGGATCTTATGAGCCAGCTTCGGATAAGCGGGATTTTTGATGTCAGCGATGTTTCATGGGCTATTGTTGAAACCAACGGACAGCTTACCGTTTATCCGAAAACGGATTCTCAGCCGCTTACCCTTAAAACCCTTTCCGACCCTAAAAGCCAAAGCAATTTTCCTCCGATGGTGCTCATAAGCGATGGGGTGCTGTGTCCGAAAGTGCTCAGGGAATGCAATCTTACGGAAAAATGGTTTCGCGGAGTGTTAAAAAAAGAAAATCTTTCCGAAAAAGATATCTTTCTTATGACCTGCGATTCTTCCGCAAAATATTACATTGTAAAAAAGGAAGGTAAAAAATGAAACGGATCATTTTTGCGGTTGTTCTGCTTGTTTTTCTTATAATTTTCAATACAACATGTTTTTTTACCATTTCTTCAATAAAGACGGAATCCATCGAAAAACTTGATTCCATATATGAAAATATTGCAAACGGAAATTATGAAAAAACCGCTTATGAATGCCGTTCTTTTAACGAGTACTGGCTGTCCGGACACCATGTTTTAAACCTTATAGTTCGCCATGATCTGCTCGATCAGACATCTGCTTCCGTCGCAAAGCTGGTCCCCCTTTCCGAATTTGGCGAATGGGGAATCCTTGCTTCCGAAGTCCTTCGATGCAAGGTTACAATAGAAGAAATCTGGGATTCCGAAAGGCCGCTGCTCAGAAATATTCTGTAAAAAAATCCGTGCTCAAAAAATGAGCACGGATTTTTTATCACGGCAATACTGTAATTATAATTTTTTCTTTTGCTGCGCCGATCGATTCTTCTGTGTTGGGATCGAAACCTTCAAAAATCGCTTCAGCCTCATAAGTTCCGACTTTCGGAATAGTATCAAAAGCATCCGTTCCGATATGCTGGTTAGGTTTTAAATATCCCGTTTCATAAATCGTTTCTTCATTAAGAACAATTTTTACTTTTATAAGGCATGTGTTTTTTCCGGAGTTTTCAATTTTGAAATTTCCTTTTCCGTCATCGGCCGAAACGGTTATTTCTCCGGCTATTTTGTACGAAAGTCTTCCATCGGGATTTTTTTCGCCGTTATAAATACTTCCGTCAAGCATTCCGCTTTTTGCGGCTTCGTCAGAAGTTATCCATGGAAATTCATCCTCCTGCGCCGGGGCAGATCCGTCAAAAAGCAAAAATCCGGCAACCGCAAAAGCGGCGATCACGACTATCAATATTAAAGAAGCGGCAAAAGTTGTGGCATTGTTTTCGCGGTTAGATATCAAAAAATTCCACTCTCCCAAAAATATTCTTTATATAGTATAGCAGATATTCCAAGTTTTTCAATAATTTTTCGTATTTCTTTCATATTGAAGATTTAAAAATAATATGTTAAAATTATACTAATAATATGCGCAGGTTTTGTTTTTTTACAAACCTTTTAAATCCAATAAAAATTTATATAAAACAGGGGGCATTTTTATGAGCGAACTTGTCGGCGCATGTCTTATCGGACAGTCCGGCGGTCCTACCGCAGTTATCAACTCCAGTGCATACGGCGTTATTAAAACCGCACTTGGAAAAAAATGCATTACAAAAGTTCTTGCAGCACAGCACGGAATCCGCGGTATACTTGACGACAACATTATTGATATGGGCAAAGAAGACGCAGAAACCCTTGAACTTATGCTCACCACCCCCGCTTCCCTTATCAGAAGCTGCCGTTACAAACTTAAAGATTTCCGCGAGGACGATACCGATTATAAGCGAATCCTCGAAATTTTCAAAAAATACGATATCCGTTATTTCTTCTATAATGGCGGTAACGACAGCATGGATACCTGCAACAAGATTTCCGAATATATGGCAACCCAGGATTACGAATGCCGCATAATCGGTGTTCCGAAAACCATCGACAACGATCTTGTCGGAACAGACCATTGTCCCGGTTTCGGTTCCTCCGCAAAATATATCGCCCTTTCCGTTGCAGAAGTTATCAAGGACGTTCATGTTTATGACCGTGACGCAATCGTTGTAATCGAAGTTATGGGACGCCATGCCGGATGGCTTGCAGGTGCTGCAGCGCTTTCCAAAATCTGCTGCGAAGGCCCAGCTTTCGTATATCTTCCGGAAGTTCCTTTCGATATGGACCAGTTCTTCAGAGATCTTGATGAATTCCACAAACACCACAAACGCATTGTTCTTGTTTTCTCCGAAGGCATTAAAGACAAACACGGAAAATTCATCAGCGAATACGGAATCAACGACCTCAGCATCATTGATGAATTCGGTCATTCCCAGCTTGGCGGTCTTGCGGCAACCATGTCCAACATAATCCGCGCAAAAACCGGTTCCAAAGTCCGCGGAATCGAACTTTCTCTCCTCCAGAGATGCGCAAGCCACGCCGCTTCCAAAACCGACCGTGACGAAGCCGCAATGGCAGGTGCTTTTGCTGTTGAAGCCGCCGTTTCCGGCGAAACCGGAAAAATGGTTGGTTTCCGCCGCGACACCAAATACGGAATTTACAAATGCACCCCCATTCTTGTTGACCTTAAAGAAGTTGCAAACGCAGAAAAATGTGTTCCGCGTGAATGGATCAACGAAGAAGGCAACAACGTTACCGACGAATTTATCGAATATGTTGTTCCGCTTATCCAGGGCGAACTTGAAACCCCTTATGAGCACGGAATGCCCAAATACGCAAGACTCAAACGTATCCCTGCTGAACCTGTTAACGAATAAGTTAATAAATAAAAACCTCCCGCAGAAATCTGCGGGAGTTTTTTGTTTAAAGTTCTTTATAAAGCAAAACGGAATCAACTTCCGAAAAGCCGTTTTTCATATAGAATTTATGAGAAGGAAAGTTTTTCTGGGTTCCGAGAAGGATATCGCTGCAGCCAAACTTTTTTGCTTCATCAGCTATAAGTGAAAGAAATACCGTTCCTAAACCTTTTCCCTGTTCTTCATCCGAAACACAGAAATCCTCGATTCGAAGAAAAGGATAACCTATATACGGAACGATTATTCCAAGGGCGATTCCAACTATTTTTTCGTTTTCCTTTGCCGCAAAGCAATGTTTTGTTTTTGAACCGAGGTAATCCGATATATATTTTTCAACATCGGATTTTTCATATATTTCGTTCCAAGGTTCGGCGCCATAGGCGGAAATATAAACTTCGGCGCAGGCGGCAATATCATCTTTTTTAGGTATAAATATATTCATACTTACTCCTTGCCGTTTGTCAAATCAATTAAGCACAGAACAAAACCGACAACAAACAAAACCGGCCCACCCCAAAGCAAAAGAAAGTTTTCACCAATAACAGCAACATCCGGTGCGGCAAATAAAATCTGGTGTGCAAGATATTCCGTGCAGCCGGCAATCATTCCGCATACCATTAACGCTGCACCTAAAATCGTCTTTTTCAAAAGAAATCACCGCCTTAATTATTTCCCATCATCCGTCATGCCTTCGGCATGCCACCTTTCCCCATGGAAGGTTTTTAAATCGCCTTTTTAATTTCCTCTTCGGTTTTTCCGTTCACATCGTTTTCAAGAATTCTGTATGCCGCTGCGGCAACAGGAACGCCTAAAAGCATTCCGAGAATTCCGGCAACTCCGCCTCCAACGGTTACCGCCGCAAGCACCCATATTGCGGGAAGCCCCATCGATGAACCGACAACTTTCGGATAAATGATATTTCCTTCAAGCTGTTGAAGTACAACAAGGAAAACAACGAAAACAAGCGCCTGTATCGGGTTTACCATAAGTATCATAAACGCACCGACTCCGCCGCCGATAAACGCACCGGCAACGGGAATAAGCGCCGTAAAAGCAACAAGCGCACCCACCATTGTTGCATAAGGCAGGCCGAGTATCATCATTCCGAGAGAGCAAAGTCCTCCGAGAATAACTGCTTCGGTGCACTGGCCCACAATATATTTTCTGAAACAATCGTTAGTGGTTGCAAAAACATAGCGGAGCTTTTCGTACCAGCTTTGTTTAAGATATTTTCTTGCGAGTTTGTCTGCCTGTTTTCCGAGTTTTTCTTTATCAATAAGGATATAGATCGCAAAAATAACGCTCAGGAACGCGGTTACAATTCCGCCAAGAACGGTTGAAACAGTTGAAATAACCACATCCATAACACTTCCCAAACCGGAAGTTACCGCTTTGGCAATTTTCTCGATCTGCGAATTCCAATCGATTGAAACAAGCATATCTATTATATCCTGCGGAACGTATTCAAGTTTTTCAAGCTTACCTACAATCCAGTCAACGGCATCCGGAATATAATCGACAACAAGCATTATTGCGGAAACAAATTCCGGAAGGACAAGCCATATAACAAGACCGATCACCGCAGCAAGAGTTATAAACGCGATTATCATGCAAATAGGTCTTTTTATTTTGAGGAGTTTAAGATTTTTCGAGTTCGCAAAAAACTTCCGCTCATAAAAACTCATCAGAAGGTTTACGGTATAGGCGATTCCCGCTCCGATAAACAGCGGTGCTGCAGCGCTGAAAACAAGCCCGATAAATTTCGCAAATTTTTCCCAATATACTATTGCAAGATAAAGCGCAAAAACGCAGGACGCAATTTTTATACAGGTTTTAAATTCGATTTTCATCTTTTTCTCCTTCCGGCTTTTCTTCGTGACCGAGAAGCCATTTTTTTGTTTCTGTTCCGCAGGCAAAACCGATGAGTTTTCCGTTCGTTCCGATTACTCTGTGGCACGGAACAATTATAGCAATCGGATTTTTGTTGCAAGCGGAACCTACTGCTCTTCCCGCTTTCGGTTTTCCGATTTCTTTTGCAATTTCGCCATAGGTTTTTGTTTTTCCGAAAGGGATCTTTTCAAGTTCACGCCATACAGCTTTTTGAAATTCCGTCCCGGAAAATTCGTATTCAAGATCAAAACTCTTTCTTTTTCCGGAAAAATATTCGCAAAGCTGTTTTTCCGCCTTAAAAAGCACCTTTTCGGTTATAGCAGAATCCGCCTTTTCCTTTGTTTTAAGGTCAAGGCGGACTATCTTTTCGTTTTCGGCAAAAACAGCAATTTTTCCGATCGGTGAATCGATTATGATTTTATTCATTTGAGTTCAACGATCGTGACTCCGGTTTCGCCTTCTCCGTAAACTCCAAGGCGGAAGGTACGAACCGCTTTGTTCTTCTTAAGCGCCTGATGAACCGCAGCACGAAGAACTCCGGTTCCTTTGCCGTGGATTATGGAAACGGTATTAAGGTTAAGAAGCACACATTCATCGATAAACCTATCCATTTCAAGAAGTCCCTGCTCAACATCCATTCCGCGAAGGTCAACTTCCGAAGCGGCTTTTCTTCTTGAAGCGCTTTCGATGTTTTTGGTGACAGAACCGCCGCCGAGGGTGTTCTTTTTGGATTTGCTGTTCTCAATAAGTCTGAGTTCGGAAATATGGACTTTTGATTTTACGATGCCGGTCTGTACAAGGCAGTATCCCGCTCCGTCCGGAAGACCCACAAGCGTTCCGTCCTTGCTCATTCCGTTGATTCGGACAGTATCTCCGCGCACAAGATTTCTCGGAAGACGGTATCCGCTGTCCTTTGCAGCAATGGGGTCGGCAATGTCCTGAATTCTTGCGATACCGGTTTTCATCTGGGCTCTTGCTCTTGCTGCCATATCCGCGGAAGCTTCCGCTTCTGCGGCTTTTTTGGTTTCTATGATTTCATCAATAAGTTTCTGGGATTCGGCACGGACCTGTTCAACAAGGCGCTTAGCGGAAAGTCTTGCGGCTTCAAGCTCCTTTTCCTTGTTGCGCTCCATTTCCTCTTTCTCTTTTGCAATTTCGTGGCGGATGCGTTCGGTTTCCCTGCGGTAGCTTTCGGCTTTTTCGTGCTCTTTTTCAAGTTCCTGGCGGCTTTGCTCAAGTTTTTCAACAACGTCCTCAAAGTTCGCGTTTTCCGCAGAAACAAGCTCCCTTGCTCTGTCAACAATGCTTATATCCATTCCAAGGCGTTCGGTTATAGCAAAAGCGTTGGATTTTCCGGGAACACCGACAAGAAGGCGGTAGGTCGGAGAAAGGGTTTCAACATTGAATTCACAGCAGGCGTTTTCAACTCTTGGAGTCTGGAGCGCATACATTTTGATTTCCGCATAGTGTGTGGTTGCGGCAACCTTTGCGCCATAAAGTTTGAGCCTTTCGATTATAGCAACCGCAAGAGCCGCGCCTTCGATCGGGTCGGTTCCCGCGCCAAGCTCATCGAGGAGAACAAGGCTTCTGTCGTCGGTCTTTTCAAGAATTTTTATGGTGTTGTTGATATGGGAAGAGAAAGTCGAGAGGCTTTGTTCAATGCTCTGTTCATCGCCGATATCAGCAAAAACGTTTTCAAAAACAGAAACGGAGGAACTTTCTCCTGCGGGGATCATCATTCCGCACATTGCCATAAGGGTAAGAAGACCGATGGTCTTTAACGCAACGGTTTTACCGCCGGTGTTCGGACCGGTTATTACAAGAACGTCGTAATCATAGCCGAGAGCAATATCGATCGGAACGATTTTGTTTTTATCTATAAGAGGATGGCGTGCTTTTGAAAGGCGGACTTTTCCGTCATCGGAAAGATTGGGAACGGAAGCATTCATCTTCGATGCAAGACGCGCCTTTGCAAAATAAAGATCAAGCTCTACTATTGCGGCATAATCTTCGATAAAAGAATCCGCATGATTTCCGATATCGCAGGAAAGTTCATAGAGTATTCTCTGAATCTCCTGCTGCTCTTTTGCTTTAAGAACGCGGGTTTCATTATTTTCGTCAACAACACCCGCCGGTTCAATAAAAATCGTAGCGCCGGAACCGGAGGTATCGTGCACCATACCTTTTATCTCGTTGCGGTATTCCGCTTTTACCGGAACACAATATCTGCCGTCACGCATGGTGACTATCGGTTCCTGAAGATATTTTGCGTAGGTGTTTGAATGGATAAGGCGGTCAAGCTGTTCCTTTACCTTGCTCTGGGAATTGCGGATCTTTCTGCGGATATCCGCAAGGGTCGGGCTTGCGGTATCGCTTACTTCATCTTCGGAAACAACGGTAAATCCGATTTTTTCCTCAAGGCGCTGGTTCGGCATAAGACATTCGAAAAATTCATCGAGAGAAGTTGCTTTTTCTCCCTCATAGTTGCTGCGAAAATCTTTCATTTCGCGCAGGGCTTTTAAAAATCTTTCAATATCGATAAATTCAGGAAGCGAAAGAGTTGCGCCCATTTTTGCGCGCCTTAACGAACCGGTCACGTTTTTCACTCCATGAAGAGAAGGCGCACCGAATCTTGCGGAAAGCATAAAAGCATCCGCCGTTCTGTCCATAAGGCGCTGTGCTTCCCGAAGAGTTGTTTTCGGTTCGGTTTCAAGAGCAAGGCGGCGGCTGTCCTCACAGCCGGTGCAATCCGCGAGCATTGCAAGGATCTTGTCAAGCTCAAGAGCTCTGTGGTGTCTGTTTTCGGTCATATTTTTTACCTCTGAAGTTTACTTCAAATTTCAAAAATCAGAACTTTTATATTCTTGTCAGAAGGAACGGATGGAATTCAGAAATTCAAGAGTAGGATAAACTTTGTCCATCTGTTCGATAACATATTTTTCCGCGGCAACGGAAAGTTCGATCAGCGAACCTTCGCCTATCCGGAAAGAAAAAAGCTGTTCAACAGGAGCATATACAATATGCCTTGCGGCAAGAAAAGCGGCTTTTGAAAGCAAAACCTCTCCGGTTGCGCCGTTGGGACGGCAATCCGTACAGGTTGCGCTTCCGCTTTTCGTATCGAACCAATACGCTCCCTTTTCAAATTCCCCGCACTCACAGCAGGCGATAAGATCCGGAGCATAACCTATAAGGCTCATAAGGCGGAGTTCAAAAATAGCTTTGAGCATTGCCGGATGGACTTTTTTGTTTTCAAGCATATGTAAGGTGTTGAGAAGAAGCCGAAGGATATCCTTCGAATCCTCCTCCGGGTTTGCGGCACTTAAACAAAGTTCGCAAAAATAGCTTGCGTAGGCAAGGCTGTCGAGATCTTTTCTGATCCCGAAAAAGAGCCTTTCGCTTTCGGCGGAATCCACGGTATATTTTTCGCGGTTTTTGAAAAAGACGAATTCCCCATAGCAAAGCATTGAGGAAACGGTTGAAAGCGCGCTTTTCATTCTTCTTGCGCCGGAAGCATAGGCATAAATAACCCCTCGGTCCTCCGTTAGGACGGAAAGGAGCTTATCGTTTTCGTTATAATCCTGTACTTTTAGGACAATGCCCTTGGTTTTGATCTGCATAACCTATACCGCCGTTCACGGAAAAATGAAGTTTTTTCAGATCTCCGCTTTTTTCCGGTTTTCCGACGTCATCCGGAAGAGCGGGTTTTATTTCTCCCGCATTTATCTTCTGATTGATAACGTTTTCGTCGGACAGTTTATAACGGAGATAGTCGCTTATTTTTCCTGTTTTTTCAAAATCGTTCCAGCTTTTTTCCTTCATAGCTTTTTACCCCGCATCCAAGTTTTTTCATAATCATTTTATGATTTTTGAAAAACAATATGTGAGGTAAAAATTGTTTTTATTGTTCGCTGAAACCGAAGTTGCGAAGAAGTCCGTCGCGGTTGCGCCAGTCTTCCTTAACTTTTACCCAAAGCTGAAGGTTTGCATTGCAGCCAAGGAATCTTTCGATGCTCATTCTGGATTCGCTGCCGATTTTTTTGAGCATAGCGCCTTTTTTGCCGATGATGATTCCTTTGTGGCTGTCGCGTTCGCAATAGATTATTGCGTCGATATCGACCATATCCTTGCCTTCGCGCTCTTTCATAGCTTCGATGGAAACCGCAATTCCGTGAGGAACTTCGTCCTCAAGGTCAATAAGCATTCTTTCGCGGATAAGTTCCGCAACGATTGCTCTTTCCGGCTGGTCGGTGATGGAATCGTCCGCAAAATAATGGGGACCTTCTTCTGCATATTTTTCAAGTTCATCGGTGAGGATATTGATTCCGTCTTTTTTAAGAGCGGAAATCGGGATTACCTCGTCAAAAGTGTATTCTTTGGAAAGCATTGCGATTTTTGCAAGCATTTCTTCTTTGTTTTCAAGAGTATCGATTTTGTTGATGCAAAGGATTGCGGGAAGACGAAGCGCCTTAAAACGTTCAATAAGGTCACGCTCCGGCTGGGTGATTTCGCCTTTGGGTTCCACAACAAGAATTGCGATATCAACGTCCGCAACGGAATCTCCGACCTGTTTTACCATGAAATCCGCAAGTTTTGTCTTCGGTTTATGAAGACCGGGAGTATCGATAAATACGAACTGGGTAAGTCCTTTGGTAAGGATACCGGTAATGCGGGTTCTGGTAGTCTGGGGCTTTGCGGAAACTGCCGCAACTTTTTCACCGATAAGGGCGTTAAGAAGAGAACTTTTTCCTACGTTCGGTCTTCCTACTATTGCTACAAAAGCGGATTTTGTTTCAAAATTTTTATTATTCATTGACATAACTTGCGTCACGCTGAAGACCAAGCTTCGCGAGGACGGTTTCCTCCCTTTCTCTCATATGTACCTGTTCCATGCCGCCGTTGACATGATCATAACCAAGAAGATGCAGAACCGAATGGACCGTGAGATAGGCAACCTCACGCTGGAGAGTGTGTCCGTAAAGTTCCGCCTGCTGTTCCGCTTTCTGGAGCGAAAT
>JAZTXW010000043.1:0-2513 GCA_045636625.1 Oscillospiraceae bacterium | reverse complement strand
GGCCAGCGTGAGCTTATCATCGGCGACCGCCAGACCGGTAAAACCGCTCTTGCGATCGATACCATCATCAACCAGAAAGGTGAAAACGTAATCTGCATCTATGTTGCAATCGGCCAGAAAGCTTCCACCGTTGCACAGATGGTACAGAAACTTACCGAAGCAGGCGCAATGGAATACAGCCTTGTTGTTGCTTCCACCGCTTCCGAAAAAGCACCTCTTCAGTACCTTGCACCTTATTCCGGTGTTGCTATTGCAGAATACTTTATGGATCAGGGAAAAGATGTTCTCATCGTTTACGATGACCTTTCCAAACACGCCGTTGCATATCGTTCCATGGCACTTCTTCTTAAACGTGCTCCCGGACGTGAAGCTTATCCCGGCGACGTTTTCTATCTCCATTCCCGTCTTCTCGAAAGAGCTGCAAAACTTGAAAAAGGCGGTTCCATCACCGCACTTCCTATCATTGAAACCCAGGCAGGCGATATTTCCGCATATATCCCGACCAACGTAATTTCCATTACCGACGGTCAGATCTTCCTTGAAACCGACCTTTTCAACCAGGGCGTACGTCCCGCAGTTAACCCGGGTATCTCTGTTTCCCGAGTAGGCGGTTCCGCACAGATCAAATCCATGAAGAAAATCGCAGGTCCGCTCCGTATCGAATATGCTCAGTACCGTGAACTTGCATCCTTTGCACAGTTCGGTGCCGACCTTGATAAAGAGACCAAAGCACAGCTTGAAAAAGGTAAACGCATTGTTGAGATCCTTAAACAGGATCAGTATGCGCCGATGAGAGTTGAGGACCAGGTCCTTATTATCTTTGCTGTATCCGATAACCATACAAACGATATTCCTGTTGAAGACATCAAGCGCTTTGAAAAAGAACTTGTCGAATTCGCAAGATACCGTTATCCCGAACTCCTCCAGGAGATCAAAACCACCAAAAACTTCGACAAAGAGCTTCAGGCAAAAGTTGCGGCTGTTGTTGAAGAATTCAAGGCAACATTTAAAGCTGAATAAAACAAGTAATGCAGAGGTGTATTTATGGCTGACTCAATGCGTGATATAAAACGACGCATAAAAAGTGTCACTTCCACAAAACAGATCACTCACGCCATGCAGCTTGTTGCAAGCGCAAAGCTCCGTAACGCAAGAATGAAGGCTGACGCCAGAAGAGCTTATACCAACTACGTAATCGAAACCATGCACATGATTTCCGGTGCTCTTGAAAAAGAAGAACCAAGCGCATTTTTCAAACCGAACGGCTGCAATAAAGACCTTTATATTGTTGTAACAAGCGACAAAGGTCTTGCGGGCGGTTTCAACTCCGGACTTCTTAAATTCACAGCGGAAGCTATGAAGCAGAGCGAAGAGTGTGCGGTAATGGTTTCCGGCGCAAAGGGACTTGATTATTTCCGCCGCAGAAATTACGAGATTCTCGGTTCTTATATCGGTGAAAGCGACGAAGCAAGTCTTGGTGTTGCAAACAGCATTGGAAAAGCGGCGACAACCCTTTTCCTTGACGGAAAAGTCGGCAGCGTTTATATCATGTATAACCGTTTTGTTTCTGTAATTTCTCAAAAACCCACAATGATAAAGCTTCTTCCTCTTTCAAGCGAAGAGCTTGCAGAAAAGGTTGATGAGATCGACACCGAAACCGCAATCGGCGAATATAAACCCGAAAGCGGACTTTTCGGAGACGAACCGGCAAAGAACATGATATTCGAACCTTCGGCAGATTATCTTGCAAACCTGCTTGTTCCTTCTTACATCGACAACGCCGTTTACGGTGCTTTGCTCGAAAGCGCTGCGGGTGAACTTGCCAGCAGAAGAATGGCTATGGAAAACGCAACAGACAACGCGGACGAAATTATTGCCGATCTCAGTCTTGCCTATAACAGAGCAAGACAGGGTGCAATTACCCAGGAGATCACCGAAATCGTAAGCGGCGCCAACGCGATAGGTTAAGGAGGTCTGCTGCGATGAGTGATAAACTTATAAACTTAAAAGTAATAACCCCGGTCGAGATTCTTTTTGAAGGTGAAGTAAAAAGCTTTATCGTAAAAACGAAAGGCGAAGTTGGGGAATTTGCCGTCCTTGCGGATCATATGCCCATGACCGCAGCGGTAGGCAACGGAACTCTTGTTATAAACCTTCCGGATGAAACCGTTAAAAAAACAACGCTTTTCTGCGGATACTGTGTTGTTCACAACAACAACGCCGTTATCATTGTTGAAGCGGGAGAAAGACCGGAGGAAATTGATTTTGCGCGTGCGGAAGAAGCAAAAAAACGCGCGGAAGAAAGACTTAGAGGCGGCGAAGGCATTGATAAGAACAGAGCGGAACAGGCTCTTTACCGTTCAATCGCAAGGCTTGAACTCTATAAAGACAAATAATCAGGGAGGGATACGAATTCGTGAACAATATTGGTAAAATCGTTCAGGTTATCGGCCCGGTCGTTGATATTAAATTTGAAGAAGGCGAGCTTCCGAAGCTCAACGACGCAATCGAAA
>JAZTXW010000042.1:0-2698 GCA_045636625.1 Oscillospiraceae bacterium | reverse complement strand
ATCGAAGAAGACGGCAGCGTATTTGTTTCCGGTATGGATATTGATAACGCAAGAAGAGCAATCCAGATCATCCAGACCATTACCATGGATCCTGAAGTCGGCGCAATCTATAAAGGTAAAGTAACCCGCCTTATGCAGTTCGGCGCATTCGTTGAGATCGCTCCCGGAAAAGAAGGCCTTTGCCACATTTCCAAACTTGACAAAAACCGTGTTGAAAAAGTCGAAGACGTTGTTAAACCCGGCGACGAAGTAATTGTTAAAGTTGTCGAAATCGACCAGCAGGGCAGAATCAACCTTTCCAGAAAAGACGCTCTTGCAGACATCGAAGCAAGACAGCAGAAAAAGAACGGCTGATAAATAGAAATTCATATAAAAGAGGCATTTCGTAAGGAAATGCCTCTTTTTTTACGCAAAACTTCCGTTCAAAGGCAAAAAGAGACCGTTTACAGGCAGAAAAAAGCCGATAATGAGAACCGCGATATTTTCACAGAATAAAATGATATGATCATATCAGAGATTTTATATAACGGAGGAAATGATGGAAGCTGTAAGGACAGTCGATCTGACGAAAAAATACAAGGATTTCACGGCAGTTGAAAAACTGAATCTGACCGTTGAGCAGGGAGAAATATTTTCTTTGCTTGGGGTTAACGGTGCAGGAAAAACAACAACCGTAAAAATGCTTTCCTGCCTTGCAAAACCTACGGCGGGAGAAGCTTTCGTGCTCGGAAACAGCGTTGAGAGCAATGCACAGGGCGTAAAACACGTTATAGGCGTATCGCCGCAGGAAACTGCGGTTGCTCCGAACTTGTCCGTAAAGGAAAATCTGGAGCTTATATGCGGCATCGGCGGATTTTCGAAAGAAAAATGCCGCACAAGAATAAACGAGCTTTCTGAACAGTTCGGGTTGCGGGATATACTGGAAAGAAAAGCGGGGAAACTTTCCGGAGGATTTCAGCGGAGACTGAGCATTGCCATGGCGCTGGCAAATGAACCTTCGGTGCTGTTCCTTGATGAACCGACACTCGGGCTTGACGTTATCGCAAGAAGCGAACTTTGGGATACCATCCGTTCACTTAAAGGAAGAACGACGGTAATCCTTACGACCCACTATATGGAAGAAGCGGAAGCACTTTCCGACCGCATCGGAATTATGCGAGAAGGAAAACTTGTTGCAAAAGGAACCGCCGGGGAACTTATGGAGATGACTTCTGCCGAAAAATTCGAGGACGCTTTTATATCCGTTGTAAAGGGGGCGGGAATATGAGAACATTTGCTTTCGCGAAAAGATGCGCAAAAGAAATTCTTCGGGATCCGCTTAATCTGGTGTTCGGTCTTGGATTTCCGCTTGTTCTGCTGTCCCTTCTTAGCGCGATGCAGGCGAATATACCTGTTGATATGTTCGGAATAAAAAACCTTGCGCCGGGAATTGCGGTGTTCGGGCTTTCGTTTGTGTCGCTTTTTTGCGCAACGCTGGTTGCAAAGGACAGAGAAAGTTCGTTTTTGCAAAGACTTTACACAACTCCGATGAGATCGTTTGATTTCATATTCGGATATATGCTTCCGGCGCTGCCGATAGCTTTGGCGCAAAGCGTGATATGCTATTTTGCGGCGGTGTTTTTCGGTCTTCCCTTAGACATCAATATCCTGCATGCGGTTTTTATGATGTTTCCGATTTCGATTTTTTATATTTCTTTCGGACTTCTCTGCGGAAGCATTTTCAGCGTAAAGCAGACAGGCGGAATCTGCGGAGCGCTTCTGACGAATCTTTCGGCATGGCTTTCCGGAATATGGTTCGATATTGAACTTGTCGGAGAAATATTTGTAAAAATTGCGAACATGCTGCCGTTTGTCCATTCGGTAGAAATCGAAAAAGCGGCAATAAACGGAAATTTTTTAGGAATCATGCCGCATTTTTTCTTCGTTACTGTATATGCGGCTTTAACAGCGGCGTGCGCGGTTATTATATTTCTGCGCCGGATGAAAACGCAATGATTCAAAAAGAAAAGCCCCGTGCTCAAATGAGCACGGGGCTTTTTTTAGTATCATAATTATAAAGAAGTAATCTTTTTTCATAAAAAATTTTCTTAAACGCAAAAAAATCCCCTGAAAATTGCGTTTTTGTATATTTTGCGCAAAAAACGGAGATATTTTTGTCGTTTTTTGCCGGTGCAATATAGTTGCAAATGTCAACAGGGTGGTGTAAAATGCGGCTATGGAAATATTTTCCATATAATTTTGCTATGTATTTTTGAGGAGGATTTCTATGGACGGAGAGGGGATTAATCCGCATTATGAGGTTATACAAAAAGCCAGTGCTTTTTACATAATTGGAATGGAACTGACAAACGGGGATAAGGTATCGGTAGGGTGTCTTACAAAAGAAAAGGCTTTTGCGGAAGAGCTTGCGGCGCTTCTGAACGATAAAAAGGTTTCTGTCCACCACGCAAAGGACGTTATTCGCGACAGGCTTGTTGCATCTATGCTCGATTAAGCAAAAAAAGCACAGCAAAAGCGGTGCTTTTTAATCATAATCTTACGTTTTTGAATCGGTTTATGACGATTCCGGCAACAATTCCGATAATGACGCCGGTGGCTGTTCCGGTGACGATTAGCACCGGAAGATAAAGGGCAATCTGCTCGGTTCCGAGAAGGATTATCGCCATAATTATCTGTCCGACGTTGTGCATGATTCCAA
>JAZTXW010000041.1:0-3908 GCA_045636625.1 Oscillospiraceae bacterium | reverse complement strand
GATTCTTCGAGTTTTGCAAGTCTTTCTTTAAGTTTTGCAAGTCTGTCGCGTTCTGCTGCAACAACGTTTTCCGGGGCTTTGTTAACAAAGCCGGGGTTGTTGAGTCTTGCTTCAAGACCGGATGCCTGTTTTTCGCACTGGTCTTTTTCTTTGTTAAGACGTTCAAGCTCTTTTGCCATGTCGATAAGTTCTGCCATGGGGATATAGATTTTTGCTGCGTCGGTAATAACCTGAACAGCGCCCGCTTTGTCAAATTCAACGTTGATGTCAACTTCAGAAGCGGAAGCAAGTTTTACAAGGAAAGGTGCTCCCTGTTCAAAAACTTCTGCGGAATCGGTTTCGATGAAGAGTTTTGCCTTTTTGGAAGGAGGAACGTTCATCTCTGCTCTGCGGTTACGGATAGCTTTGATTGCATCCATAACTTTGGTGAAGTCCGCTGCCTCTTCGGTGAAGCAATATTCTTCGGAATATTCCGGCCATTCTGCAACCATGATGGAATCGCCTTCGTGAGGAAGTGCCTGCCAGATTTCTTCAGTGATGAAAGGCATGAACGGATGGAGAAGTTTGAGAACGCCGGTAAGAACATAAACAAGAACTCTTCTTGCGGAATCTGCGGATTCGCCCTGGAGTCTTGCTTTTGCAAGTTCGATGTACCAGCTGCAATAGGTATCCCAGATAAAGTCGACGATTTTCTGTTCCGCAACGCCGATATCATAGTTTTCGATGTTTTCGGTTGCTGCTTTTACGAGGTCGTTGTACTGGGAAAGAAGCCATTTATCCTCAAGAGCAAGTTCTTCGGGAAGTTCGGTTTCGTTGAAATCTTCAGGAAGGTTCATAAGAACAAATCTTGCTGCGTTCCAGAGTTTGTTTGCAAAGTTGCGGCAGGAAGTTACTTTTTCGTCGGTGAAACGGGTATCGTTACCTGCGGAAATACCGGTTACAAGAGCAAGACGAAGAGCGTCCGCACCATAAGTATCGATGATTTCAAGGGGGTCAATACCGTTGCCGAGGGATTTGGACATCTTTCTGCCGAGAGCATCACGAACAAGTCCGTGGATAACAACGTCGGAGAAAGGTTTCTTGCCGGTATATGCAAGAGCGGAGAAGATCATTCTGGAAACCCAGAAAGTGATGATATCGTATCCGGTTACGAGAACGTTTGTCGGATAGAAATAGTTGTATTCAGGGGTCTCTTCCGGCCATCCCATGGTGCTGAAAGGCCAGAGAGCGGAGCTGAACCAGGTATCAAGGGTATCGGGATCCTGGTGGATTTTTTCGCTGTGGCAATGTTCACAGCATTTCGGTTCACCGTCAACGCAAAGAGTTGCTTCGCCGCAATCATCGCAATACCAGACGGGGATTCTGTGACCCCACCAGAGCTGGCGGCTGATGCACCAGTCGCGGATGTTTTCCATCCAGTGGAAATAGTTTTTGTCGAATCTTTCGGGAACAAAACGTACGTCGCCGTCTTTTACAGCTTCGATAGCGGGTTTTGCAAGTTCTTTCATTGCAACGAACCACTGGAGAGAAACTCTGGGCTCAACGGTGGTGTGGCAGCGATAGCAGGTACCTACGTTGTGTTCGTGGTCTTCAACGCGAACAAGGAAGCCGCCTTCATCAAGGTCTGCAACGATTGCTTTTCTTGCGTCATAGCGATCCATACCTGCATATTTGGGATATTCATCGGTGATTTTTGCGTCATCGGTCATTACGTTGAGAACGGGAAGGTTATGGCGAAGACCTACTTCAAAGTCGTTGGGGTCGTGTGCGGGGGTGATTTTTACAACACCGGTACCGAATTCCATATCAACGTATTCATCGGCAACAACAGGGATCTCTCTTCCGACAAGGGGAAGGGTTACGGTTTTGCCGATGTAGGAAGTATATCTTTCATCTTTGGGGTTAACTGCAACAGCGGTATCGCCAAGAAGGGTTTCCGGACGGGTTGTTGCAAGTTCAAGCCAGCCGCTGCCATCGGTAAGCGGATAGCGAAGATGCCAGAAATGTCCTGCCTGGTCTTCATATTCAACTTCTGCGTCGGAAATGGAAGTTCCGCATTCGGGGCACCAGTTGATGATGCGTTCGCCGCGGTAGATAAGGCCTTTGTTATAAAGTTCAGCAAAAACCTTGCGTACTGCTTTGGAACAGCCTTCGTCAAGGGTGAATCTTTCACGTTCCCAGTCGCAGGAACAGCCAAGAGTTTTAAGCTGTTTTACAATGGTTCCGCCATAATTTTTCTTCCAGTCCCAAGCTCTTTCAAGGAATCCGTCGCGGCCGACATCGTCTTTGGTGATGCCTTCGGCTCTCATATTCTCGACGATTTTAACCTCGGTTGCAATGGAAGCATGGTCGGTACCGGGCATCCAGAGTGCTTCATAGCCCTGCATTCTCTTCATACGGATAAGGATATCCTGAATGGTATTGTCGAGAGCATGGCCCATATGGAGTTTACCGGTGATATTGGGCGGCGGGATTACAATGGTGAAAGGTTTCTTTTCGGGGTTAACTTCTGCGTGGAAATATCCGCCGTCAAGCCAGAACTGGTATGTGCGTTTTTCCACCTGCGCAGGATCATAAGTTTTGTCAAGTTCTTTGCGCATTTTTGCGTTCCTCTTTCTTTTTAAAATTTCCGTTTTTGGCTTTGGGAAAAATAAAAAAACTCGTCCCAAAGAAAATTTCTTTGAGACGAGCTGTAATTTCAACAAACCCGCGGTACCACTCAAATTGCATCCGCCATATATCCGGCAGACACCGCTCTTCGGAGCAACGGATAATGCCCCATGGCACTTACGCAGCCTTCGCGGAAAGGTTCTAATCACCGAAACGGTTTTCTTCCCTTCAGCTCCGGAGCTACAGCACAAAGCATCCGTTTCCGGCTTTCACCAACCGCCGGCTCTCTTTAAAACGGGTTCTGCAATGCGCACTCTCCATCATAGCTTTTTAGATAACATAAGGATTATAACACCGCACCATTTTGTTGTCAAGCCAAATTGCCAAAAAGCGCGATATATTGCGGTTTCAACTTTGCCGCGGGAAGCTTTCCGTCCATAAAAAAACGCACCGCAAGCGGCGCGTTTTTATGCAGTAAAATTATTTGCCTTCGGCCATTGCTTTTGCTTTTGCAACAGCATCATCGATGGTACCGACAAGAAGGAATGCACCTTCCGGAAGGTTATCGTGTTTGCCTTCAAGGATCTCGTTGAATCCGCGGATGGTTTCGGAAAGGGGTACGTATTTACCTTCAATACCGGTGAACTGTTCCGCAACGTGGAACGGCTGGGAAAGGAATCTTTCGATTTTTCTTGCACGGGAAACAATGAGTTTCTGGTCTTCGGAAAGTTCGTCCATACCGAGGATTGCGATGATATCCTGGAGTTCTTTATATTTCTGAAGAATTTCCTGAACAGCACGGGCGGTTCTGTAATGCTCCTGACCTACTACGTTCGGATCAAGGATTCTGGAAGTGGAATCCAGCGGGTCAACTGCGGGATAAATACCTTTTTCCGCAATGGAACGGGAAAGAACGGTTGTTGCGTCAAGGTGTGCAAAGGTTGTTGCCGGTGCCGGGTCGGTAAGGTCGTCCGCAGGAACATAAACAGCCTGTACGGAAGTGATGGAACCTTTCTGGGTGGAAGTGATACGCTCCTGAAGAGCACCCATTTCGGTTGCAAGGGTCGGCTGATAACCAACTGCAGAAGGCATACGTCCGAGAAGTGCGGAAACTTCGGAACCTGCCTGGGTGAAACGGAAGATGTTAACGATAAAGAGAAGAACGTCCTGTCCTTCCTGGTCACGGAAATGCTCCGCCATGGTAAGACCGGTAAGAGCAACCCTCATTCTTGCGCCCGGAGGTTCGTTCATCTGTCCGAAAACAAGGGCGGTTTTTGCAAGAACGCCGGATTCTTTCA
>JAZTXW010000040.1:0-24016 GCA_045636625.1 Oscillospiraceae bacterium | reverse complement strand
CGTCGCAGGTTGCACAATAGGAAACTCCCCTGCCTTCAAATTCTTCTTCACCTTTGCATCCGATTTTTCTTCTTGCGGCACCGTTCGCTATTATTACCGCTTTTGATTCAAATTCACCGGCGGAAGTGATCACTTTTTTTGTTTTTCCGGAAAAATCAATGTCCTGAACTTCCGCAAACTGAACTTCTGCGCCAAGTTTCTGCGCCTGTTCAAAAAGCGCCATTGAATAATCATAACCGGAAACTCCATACATACCCGGATAGTTTTCGATTGACGGAGAGTTGACTATCTGTCCGCCCGGAGCATATTTTTCAAAAACAACGCAGGAAAGACCTGCTCGCTGTCCGTATATCGCAGCGGTCAGACCGGCCGTGCCGGCACCGATAATAATAATATCTTTCATATTATCTCTCCTTTTTTCGAAGATACACAGATATTATATCACAAAACTTTCAGGAATAATATATTTTATTTGAGCAAAAGGCATTTTTGTGCTAAAATAACCATATAAAAGTTTTTCCGGAGGAGATTTTATGAGGATAGGCATTATTGACTTTGGAACAAATACCCTTCGTCTTGATATTTTTGAAACTGAGGACAGAGAATACCGCAGCATTTATGATTTCGCGATTTATTCCAGAATTGTTGAAAACACCGTCGGCACTTCCCTTTCCCAGGACGGAATAGAACATATCATTCAGGCGATCGAGGAACATCAGCAGGCTTGCCGCCATTACCGCTGTGACAGGGTCGAATGTTTTTCAACAGCTTCGCTCCGCTATATTGACAACGCCGAGGACGTTCTTGAACAGGTTGAATTCCGCACCGGAATTAAAATAAGAATGATTTCCGGCGATGAGGAAGCGGAATACGATTATCTCGCGCTTAAAAGCGTTGTTGATGCAAAATCCGGAATCGGATGTGATCTTGGCGGAGGTTCTCTTCAGGTTTTTGCTTTCGGCGAAAACGGTCCGCAAAAAAGCGCAAGCTATCCCCTTGGAAGCAGCAGAACCGCAAAGAATTTTGTAAAAGGCGAAATTCCAACCATGGAGGAAATTTCCGCAATCAAAAGATGTGTGGCTGATTCTCTTTCGGAAACGGGCTTCGGAATCGTTGGCGGAACGCTTTTTGCTATGGGAGGCACCGCCAAAGCCATAAAAACGCTTTATAACGCCACTATTGAAAAAGGCGACACTCTTTCCATCAAAAACGTAAATATCATGCTGCAGCTTCTTACAGAAGCCCCCGGGGAAGCAAAAGAACTTATTGCGGAATTTGCGCCGAAAAGAATCCGCACTCTTGTTCCCGGACTTGCCGTACTTTCCGGAGTTATGGAAAAATCCGGTTGCGACAGAATGAAAATTTACTCTGTCGGCGTTCGCGAAGGTTTTATGGAATCCATTCTCAATGACGATTCAAAACCGGAACCAAACCTTCTGGATCTTATTTTGGGAAGCATTTAATAATAAAAAAAGACGCCCTAAGGCGTCTTTTTTTATTTCTTTTTCAATTTTGCCGCAAGCTTTTTAACAAGATAAATTATTCCGGCAAGAATCGCGATTCTTACAATTATGACAACCGCGTTGGTTGCAAGCATAGGAAGCAGATCTTCCGTTCCAATCCCGCTCCAAAGACCGAGGACATCTTTTTTTATCCACATTATCGCTATTACAATTACGGATATTATTCCGATGGCGATTCGGCGGGGTTTTCTTTCAACACTTTTCATTTTTTCTCCTGATTATATCAATATTTTTTCCTGAGGAAGAGGTAAGAAATCCAGTAAAGAACAAGCACAAGACAGACAGAGTATGCGCAGAATTGGGAAAGCTGATCATTTCCGGCAATTTTAAAAACAATTGTGCCAACGGCATTTATAAGCACATAAAAATATCCTGCCCAGGCCCAGGCTTTTCCGCCGATGAATTTGTTTCGCTCATCGTTTCTTTCAATTTCCATTTTTTCGCGGTATTCGGAATTTTTGCAATATTTTATATACTGAATAATGCGTATTGCGCCAACACCGACAAGAGCCCCGCCCATTCCGCTCCAAAAACTATCTACAATTTCAAAAATTCCGCATCCGAAAATAACAAGACCGATAATCACCCAAAAAATACTTATATAAATTCTTTTTTCAAATTTCATAATTTCTCCTCCGTTCAGATTTCTTCATCAAAGACAAAAACTTCTTCAATGGTCATTTCAAAATATTTTGCGATTTTATATGCAAGAAAAATCGAAGGATTATATTTTCCTGTTTCAAGGGAGCTTATGGTCTGGCGCGAAACGCCCATTATCTTCGCAAAATCTTCCTGGCGGATTCCTTTTTCCTTACGGATCTCTTCAATTCTGTTTTTCAATGCAAAGATTCCTCCTTTGCGGATTTTTGTAAAGTTAACTTTACAAAAATAATATAGCACAGGCTTTATATTATGTCAAGTAAACTTTACAATTTTAAGCAAAAAACAGGGCGGAAATCTTTTCCGCCCTGTTTTTTAAATTGCATTGAAGAGCCTTGCGACAGAATTCCATGTTCTTCTCGTAAGAGCTCCGTCACAGTTTTCATCCGCTTCACATTTGTGGATATATTTAATCGCGCTGCGGGTTGCTTCGTCGTTTATTCCGTTTAAAACTACTCCGTCGATTCCGGAATATCTTTCGGCTATCGCAATAAGCATTGCCTGCAAAAACCATATCGCCTTACCTTCCTCATCCGGCAAAACAGAACTTTCCTCGTCGCTTACGTAAGGAAAAATCGGGAAAGGTTCGGCATTTTTTCTTATATATTCGTTCGCTTTTTCCATAAGACGGACCCATGTGTCATAATCAACTGTTCCATTTTGCATAAGACCGTTTTGCCCCTGAAAAGCAATAACCCCGCGCTCCGTTTCCGGACCGAAAATCCCGTCTTCATAAACAATGGGAATATCTTCCCCGTTCTTATGCAAGATCCGCAAGGCGCGCTGTATCTGCCTTATATTGAATTCATGTTCTTCGTTCAAAAAAACTCAGCTCCTTTGGTAATTGAATCCGGGATACTGTCCTACGTTCGGAATATTTACTGTATCGTTGAAATATTTTTGAGGAACCGTCCGCAAAATTCCCAGATAGGCATCATAGAGCGCATCCCATGTTCCGATTCCGACAATTCCGTCCTGAGTAAGCCCGAAAATTCTTTGAAAATTAATGACCTGATCCCTTGTTTCTTCTCCGAAAACCCCGTCTTCCCGAACTTCGGAAATCTCCTCATAAAATGCGGAAAGAACGTTTATATAATATTGCAAAAGGCGCACCCGCTCACCACTGTCGCCAAGTTCAAGCGGTTCCACAAACTGGGTAGGAACTTCTGAAAGCCCGACGTTTTCACCGTAAAGTTCCGAAAGTTTCCGCACAGAAGTATAGATAAACGAAATTTTATACCATGTTGCGGAACCGACAATTCCGTCCGGGGTAAGATTGAAAACTCTTTGGAACGCTTTTACCGCATTTTCCGTCTGTTCGCCGAATACCCCATCAACCGGATTGATTTTCGGAATGGCGGGAAAATTTCTTGATATGCGGTTAAGCCTTTGCTGAATCAGTCTGACCTCATAATCCCTGCTTCCCGGACGCAAAGGTTCTCCCGGATAGGATTCAACGTATGGCAGAATCGGCGCAGTTTTAATATCGATATCATTTCCGTAATAATACTGCAGGATCTCATAAGGAGTCATTCCGCTTTTTGCAAGATCGACCGTTCCCCATTGGGAAAGTCCGCTGCAGGTAACCGTTGTTCCGTTGCAATATTCGGTGAAATATGGGTTCTGACTTCCCTGTTTTACAACATATCTGTTGAAAATATCGTCAACAATTTCGCTTATATTTTCAAAAATATTGCGGTTTTTAATGAACTTCTGGTCATAGCTTGTTGAGGAAGTTATATCAAAAGGATACCCGCGGCTTCTGTACCATTCGGTATAGATACGGTTAAGGGCAAAAGTAACCTGGGCATAGACGTTTGCGCGGATCGCGTTTTCCGGCCATGTCGGATAAATTTCACTTGAGGCAACGTTTTTTATATATTCCGGAAAGGAAACCGTCACATTTTCCGCCGGAGAATCCGGCGCTCCAAGATGCACGGTTATGAATTCAGGAACGGCAACGTATGTTTTAACCATTCGTTCCACCCCCATAAAGATTTTCCGGTTTTGGAACAAGGTCTATTTTTAAAATTGAAACTTCGTTTGCAAAAACATCCACCGGCCGGTTTTTAACCGGTTCATAACCTTTTTCCGAAGCCGTTACATAAAAGGTTGCAAAAGGTTCCGCGTTCCCCGGGGTAAGGGAAAGTTCACGGCTTACGGTTTTTACCGCAACGGGGTTTGTTCTTCCGCTCTGGTTAGTTTCGATAACCGCAATAAGTTCCTGCCTTCCTGAAGGATCATTAAAATCAAGTCTGTCTATTACAACATCGATCCCCGGAAGCGGAACCGCTCCTCTTCCGGTTGTAACCTCAACTATAATATTTCCGATCCCTCCCGGAATTACCGCAGAAGGTTCTTCCCTTTGTTTTTTCGGTTCATCGGTCAGAACTTCCGGAACCGGAATGCTGTTTTCATAAGGAGCCATAATTTCCGCTGCCGGTTTTTCAAAAGCCGAATTTTTTTGCTTTTCCGCAAAAAGCCTTCGCATCTCCTGCTCGTAACGTTCTATCATACTGTTAAAATCGGAATATCTTTCGGTAGAAATAAAAACACCCTCTTTCTCATGGGATTTTATGAAAAAGAGGAACGGAATATTACGGAAATAAAAAAACCTTCCGCAATGCGGAAGGTTTTTTATGTAATCCTGATATTATTTTTTACCGAAAAGGGACATAAGGTCATCATCGAGGAAAGTATCGCTCGGTGCTGCGGGTTCTTCATCGCCAAAGCCGGTCATAAATGCAGGCATTGCTGCCGGAGCTTTTTTGATTCCGTTATCGTCAAAACCGGTTGCGATTACGGTGATTGCCATTTCGTCGCTGAGATTTTCATCAAAAGCAACACCAAAGATGAGGTTTACGTCATCTGCGCAGGCTTCTCTTACCATGGTTGCGGCTTTATCAACGTCATCCATGCTGATATCGGGAGATGCAAGAATATTTACAATTGCTCTGTGTGCACCGTCGATGGAAGTTTCAAGAAGCGGGCTAGAAATTGCAGCTTTGGTTGCTTTTTCTGCTTTGTCTTCACCGGTTGCGCGGCCAACGCCCATGTGTGCAACGCCTGCATCTCTCATGATGCTGCAAACGTCAGCAAAGTCAAGGTTGATGAAACCTTCGATATTGATAAGGTCACTTATGCTCTGTACACCGTGGCGAAGAACGTCGTCAGCCTGTGCAAAAGCGTTCATAAGGGTGATCTTGGTTTCGGAAACTTCTTTGAGTCTTTCGTTGGGAATAACGATAAGTGCATCAACGTGGTCACGAAGAGCGAGGATTCCGCTTTCTGCCTGTTCCATTCTGCGTTTGCCTTCAAAAGCAAAGGGTTTGGTTACAACGCCGACAGTAAGTGCGCCGATTTCACGTGCAACTTCTGCAACGATTGCTGCGGAACCGGTTCCGGTGCCGCCGCCCATACCTGCGGTTACAAAAACCATCTGTGCGCCTTTAAGAGCAGCCATGATTTCGTCACGGCTTTCTTCGCCTGCTCTCTGGCCAACATCAGGGTTACCGCCTGCGCCGCCGCCTTTGCAGGTTTTTTCGCCTATTACGGTTTTTACGGTTGCTTTGGATTTCATAAGTGCCTGTCTGTCGGTGTTGAGGGAAATAAACTCAACTCCCTGAACTTCGCTTACTACCATATGGTTAACTGCGTTGCCGCCGCCGCCGCCGACACCGACAACCTTTATATTGATAACACGACCGGTTTCATTATCCATGTCAAAATTCATCTGCATATCCAACTATCCTCCGTTATAAACTTCCTCAAATGGATAGAATAATCCTAATACAATATTATCAGTTTTCAAAGAATTTTGCAAGGCATATATATTATTTTTCTTAATTAATTTAATAAAATATTTCGACAAAAAAGCGGCGGAAAATTTTTCCGCCGCAGCATTTTTTATTCTTCGTCCTCGTCCGCATATCCGGTTCCGGAAACTCTTCCGAGAGAATCCCACGGAGAAACTGTCATTTCTTTTGTCATGATTTTTCCGGGAACGGAAGCATCCACAAGCTGATATCCGGTTTTCGGTATTTTTTCAGAAACAACGTTATCAGCAAACTGGAGTTTATATTCGAGCTCAAGTTCATTTCCAAGCGTGACTTTAACGCGGTTTTCATGGATCATCGTGATCTCGAGGGTATCGCTGAGATCGAGGAAATTGTATCCTTCCATCTCAAGATTCCTCATGGTGTTGATTATCTTTTTCATAAGATCCATTCGCTTTATGTCATCTTCAGTGCTTGTAATGGTGCTTAAACCGCGGACAAGCAGCAATCTTTCCGGAACTTCTTCAAGTCCGCGCTCAAGGACCTTTCCTCCCGCACTGACCAAAGTATATCCGTCCGCCTCTTCGATTACCGAAAAAGGTTCCGCCTCAACGATTTTAACCTTTACCGCGTTGGGAAAACTTCTGACGACCTCGACTTCCTCGATATAGCTGTAAACCGTATAGAGTTTATCCTCCGCATAGGCTGTATCAACCTCAAAAAGGTTTTCGCCTTTTTCGATTCCCGAAGTTTCGATAAGGTCGCGCTCATCATAAAGCGTGTTTCCTTCGATTATCACCCTGTCAACATTAAAAAGCATGGTAAGACAGAGATATACAGCGGCAGCAAAAATAAAAACGGATACAACAATTAAAAACGGCGTTATTCTGCGGCGTTTTGCCGCTTTGCGCTGCTTTTTTCTTGCATTATTGACAAACCTTCCTTCGGTCTGTTTTTTCTCCGCTTTCTTGATTTTAAACTTCATTTTTCGCCGTTTATCTTTCGTAAAGATTTATGATTTCTTTTCTGATACGTTCGTTAGCATCGGTTATTGCAAGGGATGCCGCGTTTTCGGAAAGTTTTCTGAGCTTTTCGGGATTTTCGGTAAGTTCTTCAATGGTTTTGCAAAGAAGTTCGCCGGTAAGATCCTTTTCCTCAATAACAACACCCGCTTCGTGATTTGCGAGCACCATCGCATTGTGATACTGGTGGTTTTCCGCAACGTTGGGGGAAGGAATGAGCACAGAGGCTCTTCCTGCGGCTTTGAGTTCCGCAAGAGTCATCGCTCCGCAGCGGCAGATAACGATATCTGCAGCCGCAAGACAGCGGGGCATATCGTTTATGTATTCCCTTATGATAAGGTTATCGTGCTCAGAAGCATCGATGCCTTTTTCTTTGAGCATATCATAATAGTAGGACGGTCCGTAGTAGGATCCGGAACCGTGAATATGGACAAAATTCTTCTTTCCGAGATGCCATGCCATAAGTTCCGAAACCGCTTCGTTAAGCCTTTGAGCACCAAGGCTTCCGCCGAAAGAAAGAATACAGAGTCTGTCGCCGATTCCGTAATATTCCCTTGCGGCTTTTCTGTCCTCGGTAAAAATTTCCTGGCGGACGGGGTTTCCCGTTACAACGTATTCCTTGCCTTCCGGAAGGTGTTTTTTACTTTCCTCAACGTCGAGCAAAATTTTATCAACATATTTTGCAAGGAGTTTTGTGGTCATTCCGGGGAAAGCGTTGCTTTCCATTGCAATGGTTTTATATCCCATAAGAGCGGCTTTTCTTACAACGGGTCCGCTTACATAACCGCCTGTTCCGATGACGATATCCGGTTTGAAACCGTCGATGATTTCCTTAGCTCTTGCACTGCTTCCCGCAAGATACCAAAGAGCTTTGATATTGTTTTTTATATTGCGCATACTGAGTCTGCGCTGTATTCCAAGAACTTTTATCGGCGCAAAATCATAACCGGCGTTGGGAACGATCCTTGATTCCATTCCGTTCGGATTTCCGGCAAAAAGGATTTCTGTTTCCGGATCATGTTCCTTCATATAATTTGCAACGGCAACAGCAGGATTGATATGTCCGGCAGTTCCGCCGCAGGCAAAAAGTATCTTCATTGTTCTCTGCTCAGCCTTTCTTTATTACGGATTTTTTTGAAACCGCAAGAACGATTCCCATCTCACCAAGAGTCATCAGAAGCGCCGTTCCGCCGTATGAAAAGAACGGAAGCGAAATTCCGGTGTTTGGAATTGTGTTTGTAACAACCGCAAGGTTAAGAAGCACCTGCAGTCCTATATGCGTTACGCATCCGGCCGCAAGAAGCGCGCCGAATTTATCCGGGCAGCGCATTGCAATAATATATCCTCTTGCAACAAGAAGCGCAAAAAGAAGAATTATTATAGAAGCACCTATAAAACCAAGTTCCTCACATACAACCGGGAAAATAAAGTCATTCTGCGGTTCGGGAATATAAAGATATTTCTGGCGGGAATTTCCGAGACCTGCGCCCCAAAGTCCGCCGGAACCTATTGCTATAAGAGCCTGTATGGTCTGGAATCCGCCTTCGTGATAATAAGAATACGGATCAAGCCATACCTGAACACGGTCACCCGTATATTCCATAAACTGCGGGAACAGGATAACCAACGCTACCGCCGCCGCTCCGACTCCGAGCAGCGCTCCGAAATAGAAGAACCTTGTTCCGCCGAACCACATCATTGAAATTCCAAGAGCACCGATAATGATTGTACCCGAAAGGTGACGGCTTATAATAACAAGAAAAGCCAGTATTCCGAGCGCAGCTGCAAAAGGCAGTACTCCGTAGCGTAAGGTTCTCATCTTTTCCGCGTGGGTTGCGGCAAAATGCGCAAAAAGAACAATTATCGCGAATTTTGCAATTTCGGAAGGCTGGAAGGAAAATCCTCCGATATATATCCAACGCGCAAAACCGTATTGGTCGCGCATGAATATATCCGCAAAAAGCAGCAAGCCCGCAGCCACGATATAAATAATTATCGCCCATTTCTGGATGAATCTGTGGTTTATCTGGGAAGCAAAAAGCATAGCCGCCGTTCCGGCAACAGCAAGAAAAAGCTGGCGCTCGATATAATAAAAGCTGTTGCCTTTATTGTAAAACGCAAAAGCATGGCTTGCTGAAAAGAGCATTACAAGACCCACAGTAAGCAGAACAAGGACGAGAACAAGAAAAGTAACGTCGATTTTTCCGCGCCTGTGTTTCGGTTCAAAAAAGGGCTCTTTTGCGGCCGCTTTAGGTATGAAGCTGTTCAGATCTATAGTGATAGCTTTCATTTTCTGCCTCTCTTAGGGGATTTGATTTCGTGTTCAGATCATTGTTACCGCAAGAACGGAAATTGCGGCGCCGATTGCACCGACAATACAGAACACGATTACGATTTTCCATTCGCTCCAACCGCTCATTTCAAAATGGTGGTGAATAGGAGCCATTTTGAAAACACGTTTTTTGCGGAGTTTATAACTTCCGATCTGGATTATATCGGAAAGAGTTTCAATTACATAAATAATTCCTGCAAAGATAAGTATCATCGGAATATTGAGTCCGAAAGCAAGGGCACAAACCATTCCGCCAAGGAAAAGTGAACCCGTGTCACCCATAAATACTCTTGCGGGGTGGCAGTTCCAAAGAAAATATCCTGCGCAGCCGCCGGCAAGCGCAGCAGCCATAAAGCCCATTCCGGTGTTCTGAAGAATTGTCGCCATAACAATAAATCCACATGCGCAGACAAATGTTACGGAAGAGCAAAGTCCGTCGATTCCGTCCGTAAGGTTAACGGCGTTGGAAGCGCCGACAATGATAAATACAGCAAGAGGATAATACAGGAATCCGACATCGATCTGTCCTATGAAAGGTATAATAAGGGTTGTGGAAAGAGTTCCGGAAATTTCAAGCCCAATAAGGAACATAACGGCAAGAAGAACCTGGCCGATAAGTTTCTGCTTTGCGGTAAGACCTTCGTTCTGTTTGCGGGAAACTTTGGTATAGTCATCGATAAAACCAAGAAGACCGTAGCCAAGAGCCATTACAAGGCCGCTTCCGTATTTGATTTTTTCGGTGGCCGGTGCATCCGCAAGGAAAACGAACGCAAGGCAGCTTGCCGCAAGAATTCCAAGTATGAACATAATTCCGCCCATTGCGGGGGTTCCTTCTTTGCTTTTATGCCAATTAGGTCCTATTTCAAGAATACTTTGGCCGAAATTAAGTTTTTTAAGTGCAGGGATAAGCCAATGTCCCGAAAGGGCGGCAACTGCAAAAGCCACAAATGCGATTATTGCGATCTGCATGCTGATTCCTCCGTTTTATGTTTCTTCGTAAAATGCTTCCGCTATGTCCTCAAAACGCATTCCGCGGCTGGCTTTGAGCCAGACCATATCTCCCGGTTTTGCGGTTTTTCTGAGGAATTTTGAAAGTTCATTTTTATCTTCAAAATGGAAAGCTTTTTCCATTCCTTTTTCCCTTGCTCCTGAAACGATGAGTTTTGAGAGTTCGCCGAAGCAGAGAAGAATATCCGCATTTTCTGCCGCGATTCTTCCGGTTTCGGTATGTGAACTTTCGGCAACGGTTCCAAGTTCGAGCATATCGCCGAGCACCGCAATTTTTTGAGCACCATCGTTGAGTTTTTGAGCACCGAGTGTATTCATTGCTGCCTTCATGGAATCCGGGTTTGCGTTATAGCAATCTTCAACAACGGTTATTTCCCGGCAAATACGAACTTTCTGGCGCATTCCGGTGTTTTTGAAGTTTGCAAGAGCCGAAGCGCACTGTTTCGGTTCAATTCCGGCGGCAACACCCGCACCGAATCCAGCAAGAGCGTTGAGCACGTTGTGCTCGCCCATTGCGGGAATATGCGCGGGATATTCTCCCTCTTTGCACATTATTACAAAATCGGTCTCACCGTCTTTTTCAGCAATATCCTTTGCGCGGATATCCGCAGAAGCATCCTCAACAGCATAGTATATCACATTATAGTCCGGAAGACAAATGTCTTTCATCATGTCGTTGTCTTTATTAAGGAGGAGCGTTCCGCCTTTTTTAAGACCTTCGACAATTTCGAATTTTGCTTTTTTAATGTTTTCTCTCGATCCGAGGTTTTCTATATGGCAGGTTCCGATACAGGTGATTACCGCGATATCCGGTTTTGCGGGAACAGTCAGTTCGCGGATTTCTCCAAGATTCACCATTCCGAATTCAAGTACCATAGCTTCAATACTTTCGTCAAGTTCAAGAATGGTTTTTGGAACGCCCACTTCGTTATTAAGATTATTTTCGGTTTTAAGGGTCTTATACCTGCTTTTTATAACAGAAGCAATCATTTCCCTTGTGGTGGTTTTTCCGACAGAACCGGTCACCGCAATCACCTTCGGGCTGAATTTGCTTCTGTAAAGACCGGCAATATCAAGAAAAGCCTGGCGGGTTGTATTTACGAAAAGAAGATTATCTGTTCCGTAATCCCCTTCTTTCTGAACAACAGCCCAAAGAGCGCCGTTTTCCATTGCCGTTTTTACAAAGGCATGGCCGTCGAATCTTTCTCCGCAAAGGGCGACAAAAATGCTTCCCGGTTTAACATCTCTTGAATCCGTACAGATATTTGTGATTTCAATATCAGGAATTTCGATTTTTGTTTTTGCGCCGATGGCCGAAACAATTTCTTTAAGTTTTAACGGAAGCAAAACACATTCCCCTTTCCGTTTTTATTTTTCAAGTTCTTCGATAAAGTTTTTTACAATTACCTTTTCATCAAAATAAACGGTTCCGAAATCAAGAACCTGATAATCCTCATGACCTTTTCCCGCAAGAAGGAGAACATCGCCTTTTTCACAATGTTCCACTGCCCATCTGATCGCTTTGTAGCGGTCGGGCTCATAATAATAAGGAACGCCGCATTCTTCAATTGCCGGAAGAGTATCTTCTGCGATTTCCTCAACGGCTTCGTGGCGCGGGTTATCGCTTGTCAGAATCATAAAATCCGATTTTGCCGCAACGGCATTCACCATTTTGGGGCGTTTTGTTTTATCTCGGTTGCCTGCGCAGCCGAAAAGGGTGATTATTCTGCCCTCTGCGCATTCCTTTATTGAATCAAGCACTTTTTCAAGCGCGTCGGGACCATGGGCAAAATCGCGGATTACGGTAAAATCACCTTTATGGATAACTTCTACCCTGCCTTTGACACCGGGACAGGTGTTAAGACCTTCGACCGCTTCTTCAAACGAAAGTCCGCAGTTCATTGCCGCTGCAGCGGCAAGCATTGCGTTTGATGCGGAAAATTTTCCGGGCATGGAAAATTTTACTCTTCCTATATTCCCTGTTCCGACCATTGCAAATTTGCAGCCGTCAGAATAATTCTTAACATCGTGTGCGGTATAATCCGCAGAAATATCGCCTATGGAAACAGTTGAAACCGGAACGGAAACTTCCTCACAAAGTCTTTTTCCGTAATCGTCGTCGATGCATACGACCGCTTTTTCACAGTTGCGGAAAAGTTCTTTTTTCGCATCGAAATAATTTTCCATGGTTCCGTGATAATCAAGATGATCCTGGGTAAGGTTTGTAAAAACCGCGGTTTCAAACCTGCATCCTTCAACGCGTTTCTGGTCAAGGGCCTGGGACGAAACTTCCATTACAACGTATTCACAGCCTGCATTCGCCATTCTTGAGAAAATAACATGAAGTTCCGCCGCATCCGGAGTTGTGTATTTTGCCGGAAGGGAAATATCCCCGATAAGGTTCTGGATAGTTCCTATAAGTCCGACTTTTTTTCCAGCAGATTCAAGAATATGTTTTATAAGATATGTTATTGTTGTTTTTCCGTTGGTACCGGTAACGCCGATAAGTTTCATTCTGTCCGCCGGATTTCCGTTAAGATTTGCGCACATTCTTGAATATGCCGCGCGGCTGTTCGGAACTATCACCTGCTTTTCAATTTCGGTATCTTTTTCCGCGACTATCCACGAAGCACCGCTGCGCATTGCGGCAGCAGCATATTCGTGGCCGTCGATATTTCCGCCTTTTATACATACAAAAACACTGCCCGGTTCAACTCTTCTGGAATCCCCTGTGACGTCTTTTATTTCAATCTCTTCGATTTTTCCGGAATATTCAACGTCCTTCAAAAGTTCGGATAAAAGCATAATATCACCTCCGACAGAATTTTCATCAGCCTTCATTATCTTCCGGTTCATCGGAAGATACGGTAAAGCTTACTTCAATTATAGTTCCCGGCATTACCTTTTCTCCTGCTGCCGGGGTCTGGCTGTATGCAACCTGATCCATTGCGGATTCGGAAACGCCGATAAGTTTAAGTTTAAGTCCCGCTCCGATAATTGAGTTATTGACTTCGGTAACGCTCATTCCCGTTACGTCCGGAACCTCAATTTCCTTCGGAATAAGACTTTCATCAGTATAAAGAGTAATGGTTCCTCCGGCTGAAAGTTCAGATTTTGCTTCCGGAGACTGGGCAACAACGGTCGAACCTTCGCCCACAATGGTTACGGAATAGCCCTGAAGTCGAAGAACAGTCATTGCGTCATGAACAAGCTGACCGACAACGTCTTTTACTTTTCCGGTCATAGCCTCAAGTTCCGCTTCGGTATAGCTGGGTTCAATTCCCATGTAAGGAAGAATATCCGCAAGCATTGCGCCTACTACCGGTGCCGCAACAACGGAACCGTAAGGGTTTTCCATCTGTGCTTCATCAAGAAGGAGGATGATTACTATCTGCGGGTCATCCGCGGGAGCAACGGCAAGGAACGAGGAAACGTATGCTTCAACTTCTCCTTCTTCGGTAAGCTGGTCAAGTTTTTCGGAAGTACCGGTTTTTCCTCCGATTTTATAACCCGGAACAGCCGCAGTTCTACCGGAACCGTCGCTTACAACTGTTTCAAGGATATCACGGACCGTTTCAGAAGTGGTTTCGGAAATAACCTGACGAATAAGTGTAGGTTCATATTCCTCAACAACGCTTCCATCCGCGGAAATTATTTTTTCAACAAGATAAGGTTCATAAAGATATCCGCCGTTTACTGCGGCAGAAACCGCTGTTATAAGCTGGATCGGGGTTACTTTGAAAGTCTGGCCGAAAGAGCTTGACGCAAGGTTCATTTCGGTCATTTTTGTATGATAGATACTTGCCGCTTCGCCGGGAAGATCTATGTTAGTTTTTTCGGTAAGTCCAAAAGCCTCGAAATAGTTTTGGAAATTGGAGATACCCATATTCATTCCTATCTGAATGAATGCAGGGTTGCAGGAATTCTGTACCGCGTCCGCAAGGGTCTGGTCGCCGTGACCGTGGCTTTGCCAGCAGGAAATTTTTCTGTCTGCAACGTTTGCGTAACCGATACAGTTGAAACGGTCGCCAAGGGTGGTCGTGTTGCTGTCGATAGCCGCCGCAAGAGTTATGATCTTAAAAACAGAACCGGGTTCATAAGGGTCGGAAATCGCTTTGTTACGCCACATATCGTACTGTGCCTGAACGGTTGCGTTGCCCTGCTCATCTTCCGGAAGTTTTTCGATTTCTTCCTTTACGGAATCAGGAAGAGTTGTGTAACTGTTCGGATCAAAGTCGCCTTTTGTCGCCATCGCAAGGATTTTTCCGGTATTGGGATCCATGGCGATACAGGCCGCGCGTTTCTGAACATCGTGCTCTTTTACGGCAAGTTCAAGATGTTTTTCAACAAAATACTGAATTCCCTCGTCAAGAGTTGTGACAATTCCGTTTCCGTCCTCGGAAGAATAAAGTTCCTCGTACTCAAAAGGCATCTTCTGTCCCCATGAGTCATGGGCAGAGATAAGTTTTCCGGGAGTACCGCTCAATATGTCATTGTAATAAGCTTCAAGACCATAGGAACCGACATAGTCGGAGTTTACAAAACCTATTACGGAAGCGGCAAAGTTTTCGTAAGGATATTTTCTTGAAACGTCTTCAACGACAAAAATGCATCTTGAAACACCGTTGTTGGAAGCAAAAGCAGTGACTTCCTCAACGATATCCTTGCTTACTCTTGCTTTTATTGCAGCGTAAAGGGTGTTTCTTCCGCACTGTTCCCTGAGGAAAGTTTCGCTTACTCCAAGGATCTCGGAAAGTCCGGAAATTATAAGTTCCTTGTCGGTATCGCTTTCAATATAGTTTGGAGCAATACAGATGGTCCAAGCGGTTGTACTCATTGCGAGTTTGTTTCCGTTGGAATCATAAATTGCGCCGCGGTTAGCCGCGATGGTGGTTATGGAAAGCTGGGTCTCCGCAGCCTGGCGCTGGTACTCCTCCGTTTCCAATATCTGGATATAAAACAGGCGTCCTATTATTACCACAAAGCCAAGAAGTGCAATCGCACAGGCCGCCAAAATTCTGATTTTTATAATCAAAGCCGGTGATCTACTCATTTTTCCGAACAATTTTCTCCTTTCGCCTGTTTTCGTGCTGTTTTTCGGTTTATCCCCAATTATGAAGACAGCGCCGCATGACAACAATCGCAGCGGCGCTACATGTTTATATTATTACTTCAGAACGGCAAGTATTCCGCAATGAATCCAACAAAGCTGTCCCAGTACTGCTGTAAAAGATATTTTCCTCCTGTATGGGCAACGGAAATTTCGTCGGTTCCGGTAAGGCTTACGTATTCAACCTGGCTGGAATCGATTTTTGCAAGTCCGAGTTTTGTTTCGGCCGCTTCCTCAAGAGTTTTTATGGAAGTCGTTGCCTCAAGTTCGCTCTGAAGTCTTACGTATTCGGTATCAAGTTCAATTATCTGATTTTCATAGAAACTTACTTCACTTATAAGTTCCGTAAGAACGACCTGGCTGTATATCATTATAAGACATACAACGATTGCAAGTGCGCTTGCAAGTATAATCTTTACCGGAGCGACAACTTTTGCTTTGCGGCGGTTTTTGATTATTCTGAGGGAACGGGTTTTAAGTTCTTTATCATGCTGTTCCGCGGTTTTCGGTGCGAAAGTTTCAAGATTATAAGCAATTTCCGTCAAAGCGTTGTCTCTCCTTTCTTTAAAAATCAGATTTTTTCGATAACACGGAGTTTTGCGCTCCTGCTTCTGTGGTTATATTCAAGTTCCTCTTTGGTAGGTTCTATCGGTTTTCTGGTTGTGAGTTTTCCTCTCGGGGTTTTTCCGCAAACGCAAACCGGAAATTCCGGAGGACAGGTGCAGCCTTTTGTGTATTCAGCAAAGGCTCTTTTTACCATTCTGTCCTCAAGAGAATGGAAAGTTATTATCGCGAATCTTCCGCCCGGAGCAAGTCTTTCGAACACGCGGTCAAGCGCTTCCGCAAGGCGGTCAAGTTCCCCATTTGTTGCAATGCGAATAGCCTGGAAAGTCTGACGCGCCGGATGTCCGCCGCCTCTTCTTGCCGCTGCAGGATAGGCATTTTTAACGATTTCAGCAAGTTCGGTTGTGGTTTCAATGGGTTTCACCGCTCTTGCGTCGAGGATGGCATTTACGATTCTTGGAGTGAATTTTTCTTCGCCGTAATCGTAAAGTATCTTCGCAAGCTGGGCTCCGCTGAAGGTGTTTACGATATCATAAGCGGAAGTTCCTTCCTGGCTCATGCGCATATCAAGAGGGGCTTCGTTATGATAGCTGAATCCTCTTTCCGCCGCATCAAGCTGGTGGGAGCTTACGCCGAGGTCCAGCAGGACTCCATCTGCTTTGTCAATTCCAAGTCTGTCGAGAACTGCGGGAATCTCGGCGAAGTCGGAACGTATGACCTCGGCGCAAGGGTATTTTGCAAGGCGTTCGCTTGCGGTTTTTATTGCATCCGGATCCTTATCCAGCGCGATAAGTTTTCCGGTTGTAAGGCGTTTTGCAATTTCGGAAGAATGTCCGGCTCCGCCGGCAGTTCCGTCGATATAAATTCCGTCAGGTTTTATGTCAAGCTGCTCGATGCATTCATTGAGCATTACGGAGATATGTTTAAATTCAAGTTCGCTCATATTCTCCCACCTCAAAATCCAAGTTCGTCCATCGCGGCAGCTATCTCATCGGAATCCATTTCCGCATTAAGGCTTATCCATGCTTCTTTATCCCAGATCTCAACATGGTCGGAAGCTCCGATAACCGCAACGTCTTTGGTGATGTTTGCGTAGCTGCGAAGAGTCTGGGTAACAAGGACCCTTCCCTGTTTATCGGGATTTACCGTAACGGCGGAAGAAAACATAAAGCGTTTTAGGTTGCGGGCTTTTGCCTGGGGAAGTCCTTCCACAATTTTGCTTATATGTTCCCATTTTTCCATGGAATATACGGAAAGACAGCCATCAAGACCTTTTGTCACAACAAACTGTTCGCCAAGTTCTTCCCGGAGTTTTGCCGGAAAATTAACGCGGCCTTTTTCATCAAAGCTATGAAAAAATTCGCCGGTGAACATTGTCTTTCCTCCTTCCGTTTTCGGTGAATTTAGGGTAAGTTTAGCCACTTTTACCCACACTTCACCACTTTGTTTATATTATATCGCAAATTACAAAAAAATCAATAGTATTTTTGAAAATTAACAATTTAATTTTTTGGCTTAATCATGCGAAAAAACGGACTTTTTACAACAAATTGGCAAAAAGTGGGGATAAAAAAGCCCGTTTTATCAAAAACGGGCTTTTTTATGGTTTTTATTTTCATTTTTCGTTCAATTCCGCAGTATTTGTGGCGCAAAGTGGGGCAATATAAAGTAAAAAAATAAGGCGGGAAATCCCGCCCTGTTTTTTATTTCTGTGCAGGCTGCATTGCTGCCTGTGCGACCTTCTGCTGCTGATTGAAAGCGCTTCTGGTTCCTCTTACTTCGGTAAGGGAAGCAGCAAGAGTTTCCTCGGTGTTTTTAAGGATTCCGTCAACAAAATCCTTTGCAGACTGACGCATTTCGCGGCTCTGCTGCTGTGCCTGCTGGGTGATTTCAGCAGCTTTATTTTTGCTCTGGCGAACGATTTCCTGTTCCTCAACAAGTGCTGCGGCGCGTTTTTCTGCCCTTGCAATAATAGACTCAGCTTCTTTTTTAGCTTCTTCAACAATTGCGGTACGGTCGGCAACAATGGACTGTGCCTGTCTTATTTCGGTAGGAAGGTTAAGGCGAACATCATCAAGAAGTTCGCGTACTTTGTCCGCATCAACAACACAGCGTCCGCCGGTAAGCGGAAGAGACCAGGAACGGTCGATAAGTTCATCAAGCTGATCAAGGATTTCTTCAATAGGCATATTTATGTCCTCCCCTTATTTAAGTCTTTTTTCAATTTCCTCAACTATGTTTTTCGGAACAAAATCCGAAACATCTCCGCCAAAAGCAGCGATCTGCCTTATAAGGCTGGAACTTACATACATATTCTGCGGATCGGCAGTAATAAAAACCGTTTCCGCTTTCGGTGCAAGGCTTCTGTTGGCAAGGGCCATCTGGAATTCGTATTCAAAATCCGAAGAAGAACGGATCCCTTTAACAATAGCGCTTATTTCGTTCTTTTTTACGTAATCGGCAAGAAGCCCGCTGAAAGAATCGACTTTAACATTTTCGATTCCTTCCGTTGCTTTTTCAATAAGACCGCAGCGTTCTTCCGGCGAAAAAACGCATTTTTTATCCGGATTGGTAACAACAAGAACGGTAACTTCATCAAAAAGCTCCGCCGCACGTTTAATTATATCAACATGTCCGTTTGTAATCGGATCAAAGCTTCCGGGACAAACCGCTTTTTTCATCTCCGTCAATCCTCACCGCGTTTATACATAAGTACCTTTGTGCTTCCATAGCGGTATTCTTTCTCTTTAACAAGTTTTCCCGCTTCTTCCGGAAGATCGATATTCTTCGCGGTTTCACAAAGGACGATTCCGCCCGGACGCATTACTTTTGAAACTGCCGGAAGTACGACCGGAAGCTGCTGTGCCGCATAAGGCGGATCCAGAAACGCAATATCAAATCTTTCAAAAGCGCTTGAAAGATACATCAAAGCGTCGCCGGTTTTAAGTTTTGCTTCGTCCGTAAAGCCACAGTTTTTAAGGTTTTCCGTAATACATTTCTGAGCAACTTTTGCGCTGTCAACAAAAACGCAGGATCTTGCTCCGCGCGAAAGTGCTTCAATTCCAAGCTGGCCGCTTCCGGCAAACAGATCAAGCACGTCCGCTTCTTCTATAAAGAACTGGATGGAAGAAAAAATTCCTTCTTTGACTTTTTCGCCGGTGGGTCTGGTAACATCCCTGCCCTCCGGAGTCACGAGGCGTTTTCCCTTTGCAGTTCCGGTAATAACTCTCATAAAAATACCTCCGTTCGAGATAGTTCTATTATCCTATTTTTTGATATAAATGTCAATGTTATTCTTCGTTATCGAGGAATTCCCGAAGGGAATTTGCCGCCGCAGCCGTCATTCCCGGCGCCTTTGCAAGTTCCTCCGCCGTTGCCGCTTTTATCGCTTTCATAGTCTTGAAATGTTTCAGAAGCGCTGCAGCGCGTTTTGGTCCAACGCCTTCCGCTTTTGTTATAACCATTTCAAAATTGGTTTTAGCGTGCTTTTTGCGGCTGTAACCGATTGTAAAACGGTGCACTTCATCCTGGACCGCCGTCACAAAATTAAAAACGGATTTTACCGGAGAAATCGCAATCTCTCCGCCGTTTTTCGCAATGGCTCTTGTTCTGTGGCGGTCGTCTTTCACCATTCCGAAAAGCGGAACATTTATCCCCATTCGGTCAAAAAGTTCCTGCACCGCCGCAACATGACCTTTGCCGCCATCCAGAAGGATGAGGTCCGGCATTCTTCCAAAAGAAGACCCGCTCTCCCGCTCCTCAAAATAATGGTTGAATCGGCGTTCGAGCATTTCGCACATGCACGCATAGTCATCCGGCGCAACAGCTGTTTTTATGGAAAACTTTTTATAATCGCTTTTCTTGGGGCGTGCGTTTTCATAAACCACCATTCCTCCGACCACGGTTTCCGCGCCGAAGTTTGAAATATCGTAAGCCTCGATAATTTCCGGGGCTTTCTCCATTCCAAGCATCCTTCCCAGTTCATCAAGAACCGCAACTTCCCTGCTTGTGCGGGATTTTTCGTGAGAAAGGCGTTCCGCGGCGTTGTTATAAGCCATATCAGTAACCTGTTTGCGCTCGCCTTTTTGCGGAACAGATATATTTACTTTTCTTCCCGCTTTTTCGGAAAGCCAGCGTTCAAGAAGCTCCATTTCCTCACATTTTTCATGGAGAGCGATTTCCTTCGGAATATCGTTTCTTTCCGAATAAAAACTTTGTATAAATTCCGTTACAAACTCCGGTTCGGTGCCGAAATCCCTGAGTACGTATTCGTCCTTATCAACAAGTCTTCCTCCGCGGAAGCTGAGCACAACGGCGCAGCAGCTTTCACCGCTTTCGGCAATAGCTATTACGTCCTGTTCCTTGATTTTCGAGAAAACAACTTTTTGGCGGCTTGCGATTCCTTCGATGGCCTTTATTCTGTCGCGAAGAACCGCCGCTCTTTCAAAATCCTCTGCTTCTGCCGCTTCAAACATTCTTTCTGTCAGTTTTTCAACGGAAGCGCTGCTTCCGCCCTTTATAAAATCGATTGCTTCGTTAAGAGTCTCATTATATTCATTTTCGGAAATTCTTCCGCGGCATACGCCTATGCAGTTTTTGATGTAGTAGTTAAGGCAGGGTCTTGCCTTTCCGAATTCCTGCGGAAATTTCCGGTTGCAGGTCGGAAGCATAAAAGCCTTGTTTGCTTCCGCAACCGTCTGGCGGACAACATAGGAACTGATATATGGGCCGAGATATTCGGCGCCGTCGTCATTCTTTTGCAAAACGCCCGAAAGGCGGCTGTAAGGTCCGGGAGAGATCCGGACATAGCTGTAACCTTTATCGTCCTTGAGTAATATATTATATTTCGGGGAATACTGCTTTATAAGGCTGCATTCAAGGATAAGCGCTTCAAACTCGCTGTCGGTGACAATATATTCAAAATCGTGGACATGCTCCACCATTTTATAAACCTTCGGAAGATGTTTTTCAACGTTGCGGAAATAGCTTGTGACTCTGTTTTTGAGTTTTTTCGCTTTTCCGACATAAATTACTTTTCCGCTTTTGTCGTGCATTATATAAACGCCCGGTTCCATGGGAAGGCTCAGCGTTTTTTCATGCAGATAAGGCAATCTCGGATTATCCAATTTTCCTGCCCCCTTTCAAAAAGCTTTTTTCAGGAGAAGCCTTTATATGAACATTGTAACAAAAAGCGCCGCAAATATCACTATCTGCGGCGCAAAAAATTCAAATTTTTATTTATCAGTCTGCAAAACCGGATTCAACAAGTTTTACAAGAGCATTTACTGCTTCTTCCTCGTCAACACCGTCTGCAATGATGGTGATGTCTGTTCCGCCGACGATTCCGAGAGAAAGGACACCGAGAAGGCTTTTTGCGTTAACTCTTCTCTCATCTTTTTCTACCCAGATAGAGGATTTGAACTCATTGGATTTCTGAATGAAGAAGGTTGCCGGACGAGCATGGAGGCCGACCTGATTCTGAACTTTCACTTCGTTAGAGTACATATTATATATCTCCTCAAAAATAACTTTTTATTGTGTTTTCATTATAACAGTTTATTTTTACCAATTCAACGAATATAGGTGATTTTCTCCAAAAATTCCAAAGAAGGTTAAAATTATTCGGCTTATTTGTATAAAATCACCACAAGTTTTCCACCATCTTGAGCAAGTTATACATTACCGGAACAAGCATTGCCGGAAGCAGATTCGCCGTCTTTAATTTCCGGCCGAAAATAAAGTTGATTCCGATACACATTATTATTGCGTATCCTACCATTGAAAACTGGTTCATCATATCCGGATTATTTTCGATAAGCGGTTTTATGGAAGACGCAAAAAGCGAGATCGTTCCCTGATAAATAAAAAGCGGAACGCAGGCAAAAACAACTCCTATGCCCATTGTTGAAGCAAGCACCGCCGACGTTACAAAATCAAGGGTGCTTTTTACCAGAAGAACGCTTGAATCTCCGGAAAGTCCGTCATTGATCGCTCCGATAATGCTCATGGATCCCACACAAAAAATCACAAAAGCCGAAACAAGCCCTTTTGAAAAACCTTCGGATCCGATTTTCTGCTCAACGGTTTTTCCGATGCCGTTTATCCTGTCGTCAATCTTCAGAATCTCTCCGGCAAATGCTCCGATGGCAAGGCTTATCAGAAGAACAAGTCCGCCGCTTTCGGAGATTTTTCCGTCCGCACCGACCGAAAGCATATTGGTAAGAACTCCGTTCATTCCGATTATCAGAACGGCGACCCCTTCCGCTTTCATAACGTTATCCATTATTTCGCTGCGGATGCTTTTTTTCAGCAAAATTCCGAGAAATCCGCCTAAAATCACGGTCACAACATTGACTATTGTTCCGAACATTATATCATTCCTCTTTTTTGAGCATATCCGGACGTTTTTCCATAGTGCGCTTAACCGCCTGTTCATGGCGCCAATCGGAAATCATCTTGTGATTTCCGGAAAGAAGGACCTGCGGGACCTCTCTTCCGTGCCAAACCTGCGGGCGGGTATATTGAGGATATTCCAAAAGACCCGAATAATGGCTCTCGTCCTCAAAGCAAACATCTTCCGAAAGAACTCCGTCGCAAAGTCTTCCGACCGCATCCGTAAGCACCAGTGCTCCAAGTTCGCCGCCGGTAAGAACATAGTCGCCTATCGACACTTCTTTATCGACGATTTCTTCAATGATTCGTTCATCTATTCCTTCATAATGTCCGCAGATAAGGAGCAGATGCTCGTAATTTTCCGCAAAATCCACAGCCATCGCCTGGTTGAGCACCGCGCCCTGGGGAGACATATAGATTACAAAAGGTTTTGAGCACGCTTCTTCGCATACGTGCCCATAGCATCTGTAAATAGGGTCCGCCTGCATAAGCATTCCGTTTCCGCCGCCGTAAGGCTCCGCATCGACCCTTTGGTGTTTGTCTTCTGAAAAATCACGGATATTATGGCAGTAAATTTCAATAAAACCGGCTCTTCTTGCTCTTCCTATAATGCTGGTGCCGAGCACCGCTTCGCACATTTCAGGAAAAAGGGTTGCAATATCAATCCTCATCGTCAAAAAGTCCTTTCATGGGAGTAATCTCAATGATTCCTCCGTCTATATCAACCTTGCTGATAACCTGCGGAATTGCAGGGATCCAGGTTTCCTTTTTGTCTTCTCCGCAAACACAGTATATGTCGTTTGCTCCGGTAGGTGCAACGTCGGAAACTTCGCCGTAAACATTGCCGTTTTCCGCGTCTATAACTTTAAGACCGATAATATCCTGGATAAAATAATCGCCTTTTTTCATCGGGATATCGTTGCGGTTCATATAAAGAACCTTTCCGATGAATTTTCTTGCGTCATCCGGATTATCTATTCCTTTGAGTTTTACGAGATATACGTTTTTATGCGGTTTTGCATAGGAAACGCGGTATTCCTGTTCACCGTTTTCATCAAGATACATTCTCATGCTGCGTTCGATATCGCCCGGATCGCACCAGGGATAAAGGCGCAGATCGCCGCGAAGTCCGTGTATTGCAACAACTTCGCCGACTTCAAGAAACTGCTTTTTCATAATTTTAAAACCTCGCCTAAATTCCATAATTCCCCCGTCAAAATTCTTTGACGGGGGAATTTGTTTTTCGAAAATTATTCGATCGTGACAGCAACTTTCTTGCCGGCACGGTTCGCAGCTGTGCGCATAAGGGTGCGGATTGCGCGGGCAATTTTGCCCTGGCGACCGATTACTCTTCCCATATCGGATGCCGCCACATGAAGATGGTAAACAACAGTACCCTCTTCGTCGGGTTCATCAACGATTACGGAAACAGCTTCCTTATCCTCAACAAGACCGCGTGCGATTACAGCAAGCAGTTCTTCCATGTCGAAACCCTCCGGCATTAGAGAACGCCTTCGATTTTGAGAAGTGCTTTAACGGTATCGGTGGGCTGTGCGCCGGAAGCGATCCATTTTTCAACTTTCTCTTTGTCAACTTTGATTACGGAAGGTTCTTTGGTAGGATCATAG
>JAZTXW010000039.1:0-24188 GCA_045636625.1 Oscillospiraceae bacterium | reverse complement strand
TCCTTAGCTCAGTTGGCAGAGCATGCGGCTGTTAACCGCAGGGTCGTTGGTTCGAGCCCGACAGGGGGAGCCAGATCGGGCAGAATTTCGGTTCTGCCCGATTCTTATCTAATTTAATATGCGGTGTCTATTACGACGGGGATCCACCTGTTCCCATTCCGAACACAGTAGTTAAGCCCGTTCGTGCCGAAGATACTTGGAGGGCAGCCTCCCGGGAAAATAGGTCAATGCCGCAATAAAGAAGCTCTGACAATTGTCAGAGCTTCTTTGTTTATCTTTCCGGATATTCAAGACCTTTTTTAAGTCCTAATAGATAGTCCGCTGATACATTAAAAAAGTTGCAAAAAGCTTTTATATCCTCAATGCTCGGTTCATATTTTCCGCATTCAATATATGATATTTTGCGCTGGGTCATATTCACCATTTTTCCAAGCGCCGTCTGATTCATATCCAGGTCTTCTCTTAATCCACGGATTTTTTCGCCTATTGTTAATTCCATTTTATTACCCGAAGATACTTTACCATAGACGGATACTGTCTATTGACTTTTAGATACAGAGCCTCTATAATTGTGTTTTAGGAGGGGTCAACAATGAAAAAAGCATTTATTTTATTATTTATAATTTTTCTGTGTTTTATAATTTCTTCTTGCGTAAAAGAAAATCCGGATGCTCCAAAGAACAATTTTAATTCGACAGATAATGAATATTCTAAAGATAACGATGTTGATTATTTGATTAAAAAGGCTGAAAACTTTTATCCGGAATTTTATATTGAAAATTCGGCCGGTACTTATTCTCATTCAGTAGATAGCAAAAGTTTTGTTTTATATGATTATTATACAGGATACGAAATTGAAGGATTGTTAAGAAAAGAATCAAAAATTTATGAAGAAAACAACAAATTGATTTCAATAACTATCTATTCGGAACCTAAAACGGTTAATATTGAGCTATGGGGAGAACCCGACCACTATGTAAAAGGCTATGAGCAGATGTATATTTCTTATTCATATTATTTGAATAATGATATAGATATGGTTTTTGAAAATATTTCTTCTGTGGGAGTGCGTAAATCATTTTTTGTAAACGGTATAGAGTTTGTTCAGGAAGAAAAAGAATATGAGTTGGAATGCAGCAAAAATGCGTTTGAATTTTGGTATCAAAATGATTTTATGAATTCAGTAAGTGAAAATATTGATTCTATTGCCGAATGTTTTAGCGCATTTGATATTAGATATATCGACAGATCTTTTTACGGTTTAAATCAATCAAAGCCGATTCCTGCAGAGTATGATATAGACATAGAAGAAGGGCCGGATTTGAGGTTTTTTGGTGATCATAACTGGGAAACCTATTATGATTCCGAAGAAAAACTTTTGGCACAATATCGCACAAATAGTAAATTGGACGGAAAAGGAACCGAGCACATAATATTATATAAATATGATAATAAAGGCCGTGTTGTTGAAAGAGAAGAAAGTTTTTATTATGTTGATATTGAACCCCGTTCGCTGGTGATGGAGATTTTGGGCGGCAACAATTCTTTTGAAAAAGAAACCGTGTCAATAATAAAGTATTATTACTAATTAAATCAAGCTCCGACTTTTGTCGGAGCTTTTTATTTATGAAATTATGGACAAAGCCATTTTTCGGTGATAAAATGTTTACGGATGATAATATAATCTTTTGAAATTACGGAGAGTAAACTATGTTTGGAATTAAAAACCTTCTTGTTGATATAGGAACTGCAAAAATTCCTTGCGCAGTTTTTGGAAAAGGCAGAAAGAACCTGATAATTCTTCCCGGACTTGGTGATGGACTTACCACAGTTAAAGGAAAAGCTTTGCCGATGGCTATTATGTACCGCAAATTTGCAAAGGATTTTACCGTTTATATGATAAGCCGAAGGGAACCGCTTTGTCCGGATTTTTCCACAAAGGATATGGCGGCAGATATTGCTTTGCTTATGGATAAGATTGGTATTGAAAAAGCGAGCATGGTCGGTGTTTCCATGGGTGGAATGATTGCACAGCATTTTGCGGCGGATTTTCCGGAGAAAACAGATAAGCTTATCCTTGCCGCAACCGCACCAAAAAGTAATGAAATTATGGAAAAATGCATATCCGAATGGATCGAACAGGCGAAAAACGGAAAAGGCGCGGAACTTATGGACAGCAACGTTCGGAATATGTATTCCGATGAATATTACCGCAAAAACCGCTGGCTTACGCCCATAACAGGAAAGCTTGCTGTTCCAAAAGATTGTTCAAGATTTCTTATCATGGCTAAAGCCTGTATTGAACACGATGCGTCGGATTTGCTTAAATACATAAAAGCACCAACCCTTGTTATTGGCGGTGCAAAAGACAGAACAGTCGGTCCGGAGGGTTCTGAAGTTCTTGCAAAAGAGATTCCGGGCGCAAAGCTGTTTATGTATCCGGATCTTCGTCATGCGGTTTATGACGAAGCAAAGGATTTTAACAAAAGAATGCTGGAATTTCTTAAAGAATAAAAAGGCGGCCTATGGCCGCCTTTTTTATTCATCGCTTAGTTTATATGCGTTGTTATCAACGTAGATGCACATTTTGTTATAGAAATAAATGTAAAGTCCAAAGGAAAAAACGGCGCAGAGAATAAGAATGATTCCGCCGAAAAGAAGACCGTCAACCAGCGCAAAGCCGAAAACAGTGAAACAAATCGGAGAAGTCAGGAAACCGAAACCGGCAGCGAAAAAAATAATGATTCCCCAAAAGATAAACCAGCTTTTGTTTTCGCGTTTCCAGTTTTTTCTCCAGAAATCCGCCCTTTCCTTCGGGGTAAAGGGGTCGGACTTTTTTAGAGGTTTTTTTTCTGATAATTTTTCGCCGTCAAGAAGTTCTTCCATGGAAACGGAAAATTCTTTTCCAAGAAGGCGCAAAGTTTCAATATCCGGCAGATAGTTTCCGTTTTCCCAACGGGAAACGGTTTTGTTGGAAACACCGAGTTTTTGACCAAGTTCCTGCTGAGTAAGACCTTTTTCCTTTCGGAGAGTTGAAATAAACCTTCCTGTTTTAAGCTGATCCAAAAAAATCGCCTCCTTTTCTTATGCTATTTTAGCATATTTCCACTGAAAAATCTTCCCCATAAAAAGCGAACTCTTTATTTGTTCATAAATATATGGTAATATGAAGAAAAAGGAGGCGGTTTTATGAAAAACTTTCTTTTATATATAATTTCTGCAGTGGTGATTTTTTCGGCCGCTTTTGTTTTGACGGAATATCTGGACGGAGATTCCTCTTTATATCTTCCGGAAGAAACGGATATATATAAAGTTCGTGATGAAAAAGCCGGAGAGGATAAGCCGGAATTTTATGAGGGCAAAAGCAAAGAGGAACTTTTGAATGTTCTTTCCGAGCTTAAAATAAAGCACCGCAAAACAATGGTTAGAGGTGTTCAGGGCGACGATATAGATTATAGAATTTATCTTCATAACGGAGAAGAACATTATTTTATATACCTTGGCAAGATGAATTTTGTCAGCGGCGGAGTCCTTGGAATGGGCGGAAATGCTTATGAAATAGTAAACTCCGAAGAAATAATCGCAAAAATCGATGCGCTTTTTGGCTGAAAGGAATTAAAATGTATTATATTATTTTCAGCCTTCCGATAGCGGCGGTTTTTGCCGCTCTTCAGGTTTTTCTTTGCAAAAAATCAAAGAAAAAAGCCGTAAGGCTTATTCCGCTTTTTATAACGCTTGCAACGGCTGCCGCTTTTGGAATTATGCTGACCGATGTGGTTTCTTCCGCAATAGCCTTTTATATTGATTGGGGCGTTTTTGCTCTTATTGTCTATCTTGCCTTGGGCGCAATCGGTTCGGCGATGGGAACAGCGGCGGGATGGATTATTTATCTTGTTTTGAAGAGGAAACAAAATGAAAATTGAACACATCGCAATGTATGTTAAGGACATTGAGGCGGCAAAAGAATTTTTTATAAAGTATTTAGGAGCAGTTTCGAACGAAGGTTATCATAACGAAAAGACAGGTTTTCGCTCATATTTTCTGAGTTTTGATGAGGGCGCAAGGATAGAAATAATGAATTCCCCGCTTTTTGAAGAAGGAGAAAAATCGCCTTACAAAAGCGGTTACGCCCATATTGCCCTGAGCCTTGGAAGTAAGGAAGCGGTTAATGAACTTACTGAAAAGCTGAACACGGACGGATTCGAGATTATAAGCGGACCGAGAACAACCGGTGACGGTTATTACGAAAGCGCCGTAATCGGATTTGAAGGAAATATCATTGAAATAACTGTTTAATTTAACCGAAAGGAGCGGTTATATGGTCTGGGTGCTTCTTACATTGGTTTCTGTTTTGCTTCCGCTTGGAATTGCGGTTCTGATGCAGATTTTTGTTTGCAGAACAGCAAAAACAACTAAAACAAAAGCAATTTTTGCCGCAATCAGCTCCGCAGCCGCCCTCTATATCTTGGTTAAAAACACGTTTTTCCTTACAATTGCCGGGGCGGCAGCTTATATTGTTGGAACAGTTGGAGTCTTAATTTATCATTTAATCAAAAACAGAAAGGAGGATTAAAATGACTGCTGAAGGTGCGCTTTATTTCATAATAATAATCGGCTCCGTTGTTGCGCTTATTGGCGCAGGTGTGGAGATTTTAACTCTTTTTGCAAAAAATCCGAAAGTAAAATATATTCCAATCGCCATCACAGGAGCTTTGTTTTTGATAACCGCTATCAGTTTTGGACATTTTAAGGAAGGTTCCACAATTTTGTTCGGACTTATGACCGCGGAAGAAATTTTGGTGCTTCTGGTTTATTTTTTAATCAAAAAGCTTCGGAAATAAAAAACTTTCGCAAAGAATTCCGCTTGACAAAGCCGTTTTTGGGGTCTATACTTTAATTTAGAATAATATCGAAAAGGAGCGGATTTTTGATGTACGAGGAAATCAAAAAAATTGCCGAAACGATCGGTTTCGAAGAATGCAAAGAAATTCCCGCAAGACTTATCCCCTGCGACCCGACTCTTCGCCGTTTCTGCGAACAGAATCTTTGCGGAATGTATCACGCAAGCTATATGTGCCCGCCCGCAATGGGACATGCAAAAGCTCTTATTGCCCAGCTTCATAACTTTAAAGACGCTATAATCTTTACAAAAGAATACCAGATTGCCGATCTCACCTGTCAGGAAGGTTATCTTGGACAGCAGATCGCCCATGAGCGCAGAAGCCAGCTTCTTTGGAAATCCATGCAGAAAATCGGTTTCGTCAGCAAAAACGCAAGAGTTCTTGCCGCGGGCGGATGCCACCTTTGTGAAGAATGCGGAATCAAAACCGGCGAACCTTGCCGTCATCCGGATACCGCGATCCATTCCGTAAGCGGATATTGCATCGAAGTTGCAAAACTTTCAAAGATGCTTGGAATCGATTTTGTCGGCAAAAACGGCGGGGTTGTTTTCTATACCTTTGTGCTTCTTAAATAAAATACATAAATAAAAAAGCGGTGCTTTGCACCGCTTTTTTTATTTCTTTTTAAATGTTTTAACAACGCCGTAAAGAACGGGAACAGCAAAAGAAAAACCGAGCACCGTAAGAACGGATTTTAAATCAAGCGGAACGGTTTTAAAAACAAGGTTCATGGCGGGGATATAAACTGTGCTCAGAACAATTGCGGCGGAAGAAATTACTGCCCAGATAAGCTTCATGTTGCTGAAGATCCTGATTTGGAAAAAGCCGCGGTTTTCACTTTTGCATTCAAAAACATGTATAAGCTGGGTGAAAACAAGGGCAAGAAAAGCGGAGGTTCTTGCCGCTTCGACGTTTTTAGTAAAACCGAGCACCGTTGTGAAAGCCCCGAGCACGGAAAAACCAAGAAGGATCCCGCGAAGGATTATTATAAAACCAAGACCGTTTGAAAAAACGGATTCGCTTCTTTTTCTCGGTTTTTCAAACATAACGTCGTCCTGCGGAGGATCGAAAGAAAGGGCAATCGCCGGGATTCCGTCCGTAACGAGGTTCACCATTAAAATCTGGATCGGAAGAAGAACAACGGGCATTCCCATGAGCATTCCGAAAAACATGGTCACAACTTCGCCGATGTTGCAGGAAAGAAGATAGCGAATGAATTTGCGGATGTTGCCATAAATTATGCGCCCTTCTTCCGCCGCGGAAACAAGAGTTGAAAAATCGTCATCCAGAAGAACGATTCCGGAAGCTTCGCGGGTCACGTCCGTTCCGTTTCTGCCCATGGAAACGCCGATATCCGATTCCTTGACCGCGGGGGCATCGTTGACCCCATCCCCGGTCATGGCAACAATATGCCCGCTTTTCTTAAGAAACCGGACGATTTTAAGTTTGTGAGCAGGCGTCACCCTTGCAAAAACGTTTCGGTGCTCACAAATCCTGCCAAAATCAGCATCCGAAAGCCTGTCGAGTTCCGCGCCGGTTATAACTTCGCTTTTATCAAAGGCAATATGAAGGCTTTTTGCAATTGCAAAGGCGGTTTCGGGGTGGTCGCCGGTAATCATAACCGTTCGGATTCCGGCTTTTCTGCATTTGAGCACCGATTCCGCCGCACCCTTTCTTGGGGGGTCTATCATTCCGAAAAGTCCAAGGAAGCAAAGGTTATCTTCGGTTATGTTTTCGCTGTTTTGTTCTTTATACGCAACCGCAATTACCCGAAGGGCGCCTGCGGCCATTTCCGAAAGATGCTTTCTGATAAGGCTTTGGTCGGAAGAAGTCAACAAAAGGTGCTCGCCTTCCGAAAGTTTTGTTTTGCAAAGGGGGAGAAGAACATCCGGCGCACCTTTTGAAAAAACAAAGCTTTGTCCGCTGTTAGTTTTTACAGAAACGGACATAAGTTTTCTTGCGGAATCAAAAGGAATTTCGCCTTTGCGCGTAAAATCCGAAAGGGAAACGCCGCAGTCGAGCACGGATTTCATCAGCGCGGCTTCGGTGGGTTCGCCGCTGATATTATGAGCACCGCTTACCTCGGCGTTGTTGCAAAGCCCCGCGGCAAGAAGCGGAAAACGAAGGGATACTTTATGCTTTATAAGATCTTCCGTATGCAAAACCTTTCCGGAAGGGAGAAAAATTTCAGTAACGGTCATGCGGTTTTCGGTAAGAGTCCCGGTTTTGTCGGAACAGATGACGTTTGCACAGCCAAGGGTTTCAACGGAATGCAGCTTCCGGATAAGGGCGTTCTTTTTGAGCATCCTTCCGACAGCAAGACCGAGAGAAATCGTTATAACAGCGGTAAGCCCTTCCGGAATTGCCGCAACGGAAAGGGAAAGACCAAGCAGGAACATATCAAAAGCCGGTTCTCCGCGAAGGATCCCGGTAACGGTGACGACAAAACAGATAACAAGACAGCCTGCGGCGATGTATCTGCTGAGGACGGCAAGCTTTTCCTGAAGGGGTGTGCGCTCGGATTTGCTTTCTTTGAGCATGCCGGCGATCTTTCCCATCTGGGTTTTCATTCCGGTTTCTGTAACAACAAATTCCCCGTGGCCGGAAGTGATATTTGTACCCATATAAACCATATCGGGGCGGATGGAGGATGTTTCGCCGCCGTTGAAAACCTTCTTTTCAACGGGGATGGATTCCCCGGTAAGCATGGATTCGTCCGCCGCCATGCTCATGGAAGAAAGGATTTTTCCGTCCGCGGGAACTTTGTCGCCGGATTTAAGAATCACGCAATCCCCCGGAACGATTTTTGCGGCAGGAATTTCGGTTTTTCTTCCGTTTCGGTAAACGGTTGCTTTCGGCGCGGCAATTTCCCGGAGTTTTTCAAGGGTACGCTCGGTTTTGAATTCCTGGGAAAAACCGAGCACCGCATTAAGAAAAACGATCGCCATAATGGTGAAAGAATCCACAAGTTCTCCGATAAAAAGCGAAACAACCGAAGCCGCAAGAAGAATCAGCGTAAGAAGGTCCCTGAATTGTGCCGCAAAGATTTTTGCGGCATTTTCGCGTTTTTCTGAAAAAAGAAAGTTTTCGCCGTGTTTTTCAAGAAGAATTTCCGCTTCTTTTTCCGAAAGTCCTTTTTGCATAAAATCCCCCCAAAAATTTTCTCCTAAATTTTATGCTTTTATTGGTGCAAATATGCCCCAACATTGGTTTGACATGTGCCGGGCGTTATTATAAAATATAGGTATATATAAAGGGAGGTGCGCCTATGCCCGAAATAAATCTTGCAGTCGCAATTATAATTGCTGCCGTGACCCTTGTTCTTGGATTTCTTGCGGCGGTTTTAATGCAGGGCGGAAAAATTTCTGCACTTAAAAACGAAAACAAAAATCTCAGAAGCGAAAAGGAAGAACTTTCCGGAAAAGTTGACGAAACAAGAAAAAGCCGCGAAAATCTCCTTTTTGATATTGCGGAAAAAGACAGAGAAATTGCAATAAAGGATACATTCCTCAAAACGGAAACTTTCCGCGCAAATGAAGCGGAACGAAAAAACGCCGAGCTTTCTTTAAGAAACGAAGAACTTTCTCAAAAACTCAGCGTTGTTTCCGCAAAAGCTGCCGCGGCGGAAGAAAGCAGCAGGAATATCCGGGAATGGATCGATAAAGCGGATTCAAGCCTTAAGGATTCGTTTGCGAACATTTCAAAGAATATAACGGAGAACAACAACCGCCTTTTCCTCGAAACCGCAAACGACAAAGTCGGCGGAATTGTAACTCCGGTCAGCAACGAACTTAAGGAACTTCGAGCAAAAGTGGAGGAACTTGAAGAAAAACGCGCTTCCGCTTACAGCGGACTTAACGAAAAGGTTGAAAACCTTCAGAAGCAGAACAGCGAACTTAAAAACGCAACGGACCTTTTGAACAGCACCCTTAAAAACAACGCACAGCGCGGAAAATGGGGTGAGGAACAGCTCCGCAGAATTGCTGAACTTGCGGGAATGGTGGAACACATTGATTTTGAGGAGCAGGAAGTCAACGTTGAGGGAAGCCGCCCCGATATGGTTATCCATCTCACCGGCGGAAGAAGCGTCCCCGTTGACAGCAAGGCGCCGATGAATTCCTACCTTGCCTATCTTGACGATACGGACGAAGGCGCAAGGGCAAAACATCTTTCGGAACACGTTAAGGCGCTTCGGAGCCATATCGATACCCTTTACCGCAAGGCATACTGGAAAAGCGAGGACAGAAGCGTCGAGATGGTGGCCATGGTCGTTCCTTATGAAAGCGGGCTTTCCGCCGCTTTTGCCACCGACCGGGAAATTTTCGGTTACGCAATGGAAAAAAATGTTCTTCTCCTTTCGCCGATGACCTTCTATGCTTTCCTGAAATCAGTTTCGATCGGTTGGCAGGAAAACGCCATGAGCCAGAACGCCAAGGAAATCGCAAAGCAGAGCAGGGAACTTATCCGCCGCTTTGAGGTTTTTTACGGGCATTTCGATAAAATTGATTCCGCCCTTTCAAGCGCAAGAAATGCGTTCGATAAGGCGGTAAGTTCCTATAACAGCCGCCTTCTTCCGGCGTTCAACCGTTTTGAAACCCTTTCAAAAGGAAGCGAACAGGAACAGGAACTTCTTGAAGAGAATTATACTGAATAATAAAAAACCCTCCCTGTTTTAACAGGGAGGGTTTCTTTTTTTATCTTATTTTTTTGAATCTTCGTAAACCATTTTGATTCCTTCAAGGGGAAGGCGCTGGTCAATATAATCAAAAAGTTTTTCTTCGGCAAAAAGTCTTGCAAAGCCGCCGGTGGCAACAACCTTTGCGTTTTCGCCGATGGTGGCTTTAAGGTTTCTTACCATCATATCGATCGCGCCGAGATAGCCGTAATAGGCGCCGCTTTGCATTGAGGAAACGGTGTTTTTTCCAAGGGCAAATTCCGGTTTAAGAATTTCGATTTTCGGAAGTTTAGCCGCCTTTTCATAAAGCGCGTCCATGGAAGTTTTGATACCGGGATAGATTATACCGCCAAGATATTCGCCTTTTTCCGAAACCGCTTCGCAGGTTGTGGCTGTGCCGAAATCGACGATTATAAGCGGACCGCCGTATTTTTTAAATGCGGCATAGGAATCAACAAGTCTGTCTGCGCCGACTTCCTTCGGGTTTTCATAAAGGTTCGGCATGCTGCAGAAAATGTTTTCACCGATAACAAGGGGTTCGCGGTCGAAATATTTTCTTACAGCGCTGCAAACGGAATAGTTCACCTGGGGAACAACGGAACTTATAATAACGTCGGAAACGTCGGAAACGGAAAGTTTTCTGTATTCAAAAAACTGGGTGACGAAAAGTCCGACTTCGTCGGAAGTTATGTCGCGTTTTGAACCAAGGCGAAATACCCCGGTAAGGGAATCCCCTTCATAAAGTCCGAATTCCATTGTTGTGTTCCCGATGTCGATAACAAGGATCATTTTTTGTTCTCCTTTTGTGATAAAAGATTGTCAAAAAGCGAAAAATATTCTTTTGCAAAATTCTGCATTGAATTTTTCCTTACAAAATCCGCAAGAGCAAGACCAAGGGTTTCCCGGTCGGTTTCCGCCATGCTCAAAAGAGTTTTTATGCCGAGAGAAATGCTTTCCTTTCGGCGTGGTTTTACAATAACTGTGCCGCCGGATCTTCGGAAAAAATCCGTCCAGTGCTCGGAAGCGGCTATAACCGGTTTTTGAGCACGAAAGGCCTTAAAGAAGTTTTCCTGTTCCGGAAAAAAGCCTTTTGCAAAATCGGATTCCGAAACAAAAATCCCGTCTGCGGCGGAAAGGATATAGGAAAGTTCTTCCTTTGGAACGTCGTCGAAAAAGAAAACATCCGTAATCCCTTTTTCTGCAACAAAGCGCTTGAAATAAGGCTTTTTCGAACCTTCCGAAAGAAAAACAAGGGCAAATTTTGCCCCGAAATTTGCTGCCGAAAGGATCAGCTCCTCTATGGAAAAACCTTCCTCAAGTTCGCCGCAAAAAGCGAGCACAAAGGTTCCGCCTTCACGGAACGAAAGAAGGCTTTCCCGAAGAAAAACAGCTTTTTCCGAAGGTTCACCGGGAAAATCCGGCGCAGGAAAACACATCGGATAAAGGGTTTTTCTGCCGGAAAAACAAGCCGATGCCTTCGGGAAAAATCCGAGCACGGCGCTGCTTTTTGCAAAAGCGGTTTCAATGCCTTTTTTGATGAAAATGAGCACCGGATCGAAAAAGAATCTTTTTCCGGATCTTTTTAAAAGTTCCGCCGGAAGGCAGGAAAGTTCGGTTATAAGCCGGGCGTTTGAACATTCGGCAATTTTTGCCGCCGCAAAAATTGAAGCGGGAAAAACCCCGCCGGAAATAACAACGTCCGGTTTAAAAATTCCGCCAAGGCTTGGGGAATTTTCCGAAAGAGCCGTTCCAAAACCGAAAAGTTCCTTGAAATGGAAAAAGGAAGTTTTTTTCGGCGCCGGAAGTTTTACAAAAAGCTGGCTTATTCCATCGCTTTCCCGATATTCGAAAGAAACCGGAACATCGCTTTTGCAAAGTTCAAGCCTTGCGAGCAAAACGTTTGCCCCAAGTTTCTGAAATTCTTTCGCAAGAAGAATTCTGCGCTTCTGGTTTTCTTTCGCAAAACGAAGAAAAAGCCTTTGCAAAGGAAAATCCGCTTTTGATTCTTCCGGTAAAAGCAAATCGTCTGTTATAAGTATATTCAAAAGGGAAAACCGCCTTTCTTTCAGGTAAGGGCGGATATCATCCGCCCTTATTAAATTTTCCCATTAAAAAGCAAAATATACTTATTTATCTATGTTTTCAACTTCGGAAAGGGTAAGTTCAAGAAGTTTGGAAACGCCCTCTTCCTGCATGGTTACGCCGTAAAGTCTGTCGGCGTGTTCCATTGTTCCGCGGCGGTGTGTAATTGCGATGAACTGGGTGTTCTCGGTAAGGCGAAGAAGATAATCCGCATAGCGGTCAACGTTGGCCTCGTCAAGAGCAGCCTCGATCTCGTCAAGGATGCAGAACGGAGCGGGACGAACTTTAAGAATTGCGAAATAAATCGCGATTGCAACAAAGGTCTGTTCGCCGCCGGAAAGGGAAGCAAGGTTGTTGATGATTTTGCCCGGAGGCTGAACGGTTATCTCGATTCCGGATTCAAGAACGTCGTTGGGGTCGGTAAGGAAGAGTTTTGCTTCGCCGCCGCCGAAAAGTTCTTTAAATACCACAGCAAAGTTTCCGGCAATGCTTGTGAAGCGGTCGAGGAAGATGGTTCTCATCTGTCCCATAAGGTTGCGGATAAGTCCGCGAAGTTCGTCGCGGGATTTTTCAGCATCCTCGATCTGGCTCTTCATGAATTCATATTTTTCGGATACTTCCTTGAATTCTTCGATTGCGGAAAGGTTTACGTTGCCAAGAGCTTTTATCTTGCTCTTGATTTCGTTAAGTCTGCGCTGGGTTTTCTGCGGTTCGGTAATTTCTTCCGCAACTTCTTCCGCCATGCTGAAGGTCATTTCGTATTCGTCCCAAAGCTGTCCGATTATGCGGTCATAATCGACCTGCATCTCCTCAAGGCGGCTTCTTGCCTTGATAAGTTTGCCGGAAGCTTCTTCACGAAGACCGACGGTATTCTTCTGGGCGGTGCGTTCTTCGGTTGCGTTTTTCTCGAATTCCTGGCGCTGTGCAAAAAGGGCGGAAATTTCGGTTCTGTTTTCTTCAGAAAGTCCGAAAAGGCGGAGTTTTTCGTCCTCGATTTCCTTGATTTCTTCAGAAAGAGCGTTGTTCTTGTCGATAACAAGGGTTTTGCGCTCGTTAAGAGCAGAAATTTTTTCCTCGCGCTGACCGCGGCTTTCAAGAAGCTGAGCAATGGCGTTTTCAATCGCTTCAATATCTTTTCTGATAATTGCAGCGGAAAGAGCAAGGGCGGAAAGATCGGAAATATTTTTCGCTTCTTTTTCGCCGATTGCGGAAAGTTTTTCGTCAATGGCAGAAATTTCCGCGGCAAGAGAAGCTTTCTTTCCGTTTCTTTCGGAAAGAAGGGTCTCGTATTCTTTGATACGGTTTTCTGCGTCGTTAATTGCTTTTCCAAGGATCTCGCGCTGGATCTCCGCTTCGGAACCTGCGGCTTCGGCGTCGGAAATCTGCATAAGAAGGCGTTTCTTTTCGCCTTCTGCACGGATTCTGTCTTCGGAAAGGGTGCGAAGTTCGCTTTCGGTTGCAAGAGAATCCGCTTCCATTGCGGAAATTTCCTCTTTAAGTTTATTATAATCTGCTTCGCCTTCGGAAAGAAGGTTTTCCGCGGCGGCAGCTTTTTTAAGAAGCTCGTCGATCTCCTGTTTTCTTGAAAGAAGACCGGCGGATTTTACGTTTGAACCACCGGTAAGGGAACCGCCTGCGTTAACAAGCTGTCCGTCAAGGGTAACAATACGGAATTTATATCCGTATTTTTTCGCAATAGCGGTTGCGCAGTCAAGATCTTCTGCAACAACGATTCTTCCAAGAACGGATCTTACGATTCCGTCATATTTGGGATCGTTTTTAACAAGGTCGCTGCCGATTCCGATAAAGCCTTCGCAATCGGAAAGACCGCGTTCCTCAAGGCGGCTGCCCTTGATCGTGGTAAGGGGAAGGAAGGTGACCCTTCCGCGGCCCTGTTCCTTAAGCATGCGGATAGCTTTTTTTGCGGCGTCCTCATCGGTTACAACAATGTTCTGAAGAGCGGTGCCGACAGCGGTTTCGACCGCAAGGCTGTATTTTGCGTCGACGGAAAGAATTTTTGAAACCGGTTCAAGAATTCCGCGAAGAGCGCCTGCGGCGCCTTTATCAAGGACGAATTTTGCGCTTGGAAGGAAACCTTCCATGTTGCGTTCAAGGTCCTGTAAAAGTTTTGCCCTTTGTGCAAGGGAATCAGCTTCGCGGCGAATTTTTGCGCGTTTTTCCTCCATTGCGGAAAGCTGATTTTTGCGAAGATCGCGTTTCATCATCATTCCGGCTTTGGAGTTGTTTATGCTTTCGGTTTTGTCCTCAATTTCCTCAAGAAGGTCGTTTACTTCAACAAGTTCGTTCTTATAACCGTCGATAAGCGCAAGTTTCTGTCCAGCGGAAAGAGAAAGCTGTTCAAGGCGTTCGGAATACTGCGCCTTGTCGTTTCTTGCGGTTGCAAGAACAACGCTTATGTGGCCAAGTTCGGTTTCGGTTTCGGAAACTTTTGCTTCAACAGCGGTTCTTTCGTTTGCGACAGAAGTTTTTTCCGCGGAAATTTCGTTTCCGAAAGCGTTAAGACGCTCTTCTTCGGAAGAAAGTTTTTCTGCCTCGGCTTCTTTTGCGGAAAGTTCGGCCTTGCGAAGTTCCATGGCGGAATCGCCTTCGCTTCCGGAAGCGGAAAGACTTTCGATCTCCTCGTCGATTCGGGAAATTTCGGATTTGTTATGTTCGATATCGTTCTGGCAAACGGCGGCTTTTGCGGTGAGTTCGCCAAGAGCGGCTTCATTTTTGCTGATAAGTTCGCGCTTTTCGTCAACAGTGGTGTCAAGATCCCTGATTCTGTCAAAAAGGGCGTTTATGCGGTTTTCAGCTTCGTTATAATCCTTATCAAGGCTATCGTATTCGCTCTGATAAACGCCGATGGTGCTGTTCTGTTCCGCAAGCTGGCTTTTAAGGCGGCGGAGAGAGCGCATCCATACGGAAATTTCAAGAGATTTTTTCTCTTCGGAAAGTTCAAGGAATTTTTTTGCCTTTTCGGATTGTTCAAGAAGGGGACCGACCCTTTCTTCAAGTCCGGAAAGGGTGTCGCGAAGGCGAAGAAGATTATCGTCCGCTTTCGCAAGGCTTTTTTCCGCTTCTTCCTTGCGGTAACGGAATTTGGAAATTCCGGAAGCTTCCTCAAAAATTTCCCTGCGCTGAGCGGGTTTTGCGGAAACAATTTCAGAAATCTTGCCCTGTCCGATAATGGAATAACCGTCTCTGCCAAGTCCGGTATCCATAAAAAGTTCGTTGATATCTTTAAGGCGGCAGGTTTTTTCACAGATTCTGTAATCGGAATCGCCGTTGCGGTAATATTTTCTTGAAATTATAACGTCGTCGGTATCAATGGGAAGGGAACGATCGGTGTTGTCAAAACAGATTCTGACTTCAGCAAAACCGTGGGCACGGCGAAGATGGGTTCCGTTGAAAATAACGTCTTCCATCTTTCCTCCGCGAAGCGCCTTTGTGGACATTTCGCCAAGTACCCAGCGGACAGCGTCACTTATATTACTTTTTCCGCTTCCGTTAGGTCCGACAACCGCGGTCATTCCGCGTCCAAAGTTAAGGCGGGTTTTGTCCGGAAAGGATTTGAATCCCGAGAGTTCAAGATATTTAAGAAACAAGTTTTCACTTCCTTGTTTTAAGAATCAAAAAAGGTTTAAGACCTCCCTAAAAGGGAGGAGGTTTTTTGCGGTTTTCGGCAAAAAAGACAGAAAAGAGATCTTCGGATAAGGCGGTTGCCTTTCCGAAAGATTCTGTTTCGGTCAGCTCTGCCGGATTTTACATACCGGCGATCATGACTTCAAAATCCCCGGGATTAAGATCTTTATCCGGGGTGATTTTGATTTCATAGCCGAGATTTTTCCAATGTTCAAGGTTGCATCTGTGCTGTCCGGAGCATTTTGAAACTTCGGAAGGGGCAACCTTGAGCACATAGTTTCCTTTCGGAAGCCTTGTGAGCATCGGGGCAATCTTTTTGCGGAAGCGGATGCTTTCGCAGATTTCGCGGAAAGCAGGATGATAGGGTCCCGCAACAAGATTTTCCTCAAGGGAATCTTCCGCATGAAGCCCGAGGCGGATAACTTTTATCTTATAAAGTTCAAAGATATCAAGAAGTTCGGCGCATTCCGCGGCGGCTTCGTCAACGGTCTGGGGAACATATTCTCCGTCCTCGAACCATTTTGCCATAAGGGTGTTTCTGAGCACAAGGGTGGGGTAGATACGCATGGTGTCCGGTTTAAGAGAAGCAAATCTTGCCGCAGTGAGCACGTCGTCCTCTTTTGTGGAACCGGGCATGCCGGTCATCATCTGAAGCCCAAGGGAAAAACCTGCGTTTCTGATAAGTTCCGCCGCTTTCTGGGTGTCCTCAAAGGTGTGTCCCCTGCGGTTCTTTTCAAGAACGGCGTTGCTGCAGCTTTGCGCGCCAAGTTCTATGGAGGTGACCCCGTATTCCTTGAGCAGAGCGAGCACTTCTTCATCAATTGCGTCCGGTCTTGTGCTGATCCTTATTCCGGAAAAAGCCTTGCGGTCGATCCATTTTTTTGCCGGAGCAAGAAGGCTGAGCATGAGTTCTTTCGGAATCATGGTGAAACTTCCGCCGAAAAAGGCGATTTCGGATTTTTCGGCAAAGCCATGAAGCTCCCTTGCGGCTTTTTTAAGGGTTTTGTCAACCTCTTCCGGTGTCGGGATTCCGCTTTCGCCCGTTATGGAGTTCTGGTCACAAAACGAGCACCGATGGGGACATCCGACCATCGGAACAAAGAAAGCTACGTTTGCGTGTTTCATTGTCCCATCAACTCCAATGCTTCTTTTGCGGCAAGCTGTTCGGCGGATTTTTTGCTTTTGCCGATTCCGTGTCCGATAACGTTGCTGTTGAGCATTACGTCAACCTCAAAACGTTTGTCATGGTCCGGTCCGCTTTCGCCGACAAGCACATAGGAAAGTCTTTCTTCCGGATTTTTCTGGATGATTTCCTGAAGAAGGGTTTTGTAATCTTTAAAAGGCGCGTTTTCAACATGTTCAAGGGCCTTTTTAACAAATCTGAGCACGATTTTGGTTGCGGGTTCAATTCCGCCGTCAAGATATACCGCAGCGAGCACAGCTTCAAAAGCATCCGCGAGGATGGAAGGTCTTTCGCGTCCGCCCATAAGGTCTTCGCCATGTCCGAGACGGAGGAAAGAACCCATTTCAAGCTCGTTTGAAAAACCGCAAAGGGATTTTTCACAAACAAGAGAAGCACGAAGCTTTGTAAGTTCGCCTTCGGGAAGCTTTGTGTAATTTTCAAAAATGTAATCGGAAACAATAATGCTCAGAACCGCGTCCCCAAGGAATTCCTGGCGTTCGTTATAGGCAACATGTTCCCTTGTTTCGTTGGCAAAGGAAGAATGGGTAACGCCGGTTTCAAGATATTTTATGTTTTTGAATTTATATCCGAGTTTTTCTTCAAGGATTGAAAGATCTCTGGTGCTCATGCTTCCTTTTCCTCCTTGATTTTTGCGATTGCGGAGGAGATGGTTCCGTTTATATCGGTTTCAACAAAGATCTTTGCCTGTCTGATTGCGTTTTTAAAAGCAACCGGGTTGCTGTTTCCGTGGGCTTTGATAACCGGTTTCGCAATTCCAAGAAGCGGAGCACCGCCCCTTGCGGTGGAATCCATCTTTGATTTAAAACCTTTTATGCCGTCCTTGAGGATAACGGCGGAAATTTTTGTAAGGGCGTTCTTCATAAGCATACCCTTGAGCATTTTTCCAAAGCCTTTTCCAAGACCTTCGATGGTTTTGAGCACAATGTTGCCGGTCCAGCCGTCCGCAACGGCAACGTCGCAGGCACCTGCGGGAACATCGCGGACTTCAACGTTTCCGATGAAGTTATAGTCTGCGTTTTTCATAAGGGCAAAGGCTTCTTTCTGAAGTTCGGTGCCTTTGCTTTCCTCAACGCCGATGTTTATAAGACCGACGGTGGGGTTTTCAACGCCTTCAACGCTCTGCATATAAACGCTGCCCATCATTCCGAACTGGTTGAGCATTTCGGGGCGGCATTCAACGTTTGCGCCAAGGTCAAGAAGCATATAGTCATGCTCAAGTCCCGGAAGAACGGAAGCAAGAGCGGCTCTTTTAATGCCTTTTATGCGTTTTACGATAAGGGTGGCCGCAACAACGATTGCGCCGGTGGAACCTGCGCCGACATAAGCGTCGCCTTCGCCTTTGGAAAGAAGTTCAAGACCTTTTACAAGGCTGCTTTCTTTATATTCTTTAAGAGCGGAGGTGGGTTCTGCGCAAACGGGCATAACAAGCGGAGCATCAACAAAGGTGAAACCTTCGGTGGAGATGTTTTCCTTTTCGCAGATCTCTTTCATTTCCGCTTCGTTTCCGACTGCGACAATCTCAACGCCAAGTTCTTTAACGGCCATTTCAGCGCCTTTAAGAGGAGCAAGAGGGGCGTTGTCGCCGCCGTAAATATCAATAATTATTTTCATAAAATCGCCTCCAATGCGGCAACCGCCCTTTCGGCAACGGCAAGATAGCGTTCGTCTTTATGGCGGATCTTGTTGGGGAGAGGGGGAAGAAGTCCCATATTTGCGCCCATGGGCTGGAAATTCTCAACACTCTCGTCGGTTATGTAATTTACCAGAGCGCCAAGCATGGTAAGCTCCGGAAGGATAAGAGGTTCTTTTCCTTCGGCAAATCTTGCGGCGTTTATTCCCGCAAGAATTCCCGTTGCGGCGGATTCGGTGTAGCCTTCAACGCCGGTGAACTGTCCGGCGAAGAAAAGTCGGGGTTCCGCTTTAAGGGAAAGGTTCTTATCAAGAAGCCTCGGGGAATCCATAAAGGTGTCCCTGTGCATAACTCCGTAGCGGAGAAATTCGGCGTTTTCAAGACCGGGGATCATGGAAAAAACTCTTTTCTGTTCGCCGAATTTAAGGTTTGTCTGGAATCCGACAAGATTATACATGGTTCCCTCGGCGTTTTCTCTTCGAAGCTGAACGTTTGCCCAGGGTCTTCTTCCGGTATGCGGGTCGGTAAGACCAACGGGACGGAGCGGTCCGAAACGAAGAGTATCGTGTCCGCGGGAAGCCATTATTTCAACAGGCATACAGCCTTCGTAAACTTTGGGGTCGGCGGTTTCAAATTCGTGAAGAGGTGCTCTTTCCGCGGAAACAAGCGCCTCGTAAAAAGCGTCGTATTCGTCTCTTTCCATGGGGCAGTTTACGTAATCCGCTTCGCCGCGGTCATATCTTGCGCCCATGAAAACCTTGTCCCAATCAAGGGAATCGGCGGAAACAATGGGTGCAACCGCGTCATAGAAGGAAAGAGTTCCGCCAAAGCGTTCTTTAAGGTTTTCGGCAAGGGTGTCGGAAGTAAGAGGACCGGTTGTGAAAACAACGATTCCGTCTTCGGGAACTTCGGTGACTTCGCCGTAAACGATTTCAATGTTCGGGTCGCTTTTTATTTTTTCGGTGATATATTCCGCGAATTTTTCGCGGTCAACGGCAAGTGCTCCGCCTGCGGCAACGGAAGTTTTTTCCGCCGCTTCCATGGTGACCGAACCGAGCATTCTCATTTCTTCTTTAAGAAGTCCGGCGGCGGAACCAAGACGCATTGCTTTAAGGGAGTTGGAGCAGACAAGCTCCGCGAAATTTTCACTTTTGTGGGCCGGGGAATATTTTTCCGGTTTCATTTCGCAAAGGCGAACGGAAAAACCAAGGGAGGAAAGCTTATGCGCAGCTTCGCATCCCGCAAGACCGGCGCCGATTACGGTTATTTTTTCGCTCATTTTCCGGCCACCGCACTTTCGTAATCACATTCCGGGTTGGAACAATAGATTTTTGCGCTGCGGCCTTTTTTGGAAAGAAGAGTTTTTCCGCAGGTGGGGCATTTTTCCGCAGTGGGTTCGTCCCAGCTCATAAATCCGCAGGTGGGGTTGTGTTCACATCCGTAATAGGTTTTTCCGGTTTTGGATTTTTTGGAAAGGATCCTTGCGCCGCAAAGAGGACATTCTCCGCCGGTTTCCTTAACTATGCGTTTGGTGTTCTGGCAAGCGGGATATCCGGGGCATGCAAGGAATTTTCCGAAGCGGCCGGTTTTGATTACCATTTTTCTTCCGCATTTTTCACAGACAACGTCGGTTTCTTCTTCCGGAACCTGGATTTTTTCGCTGCCCTGGTTTTTCTGCGCAAGTTCAAGGGATTTCTGGAAATCCTCATAGAATTTTTTCATCATGTGGACCCAATCGGTTTTTCCGTTTTCAACTTTATCAAGGTCCTTTTCCATCTTTGCGGTAAAATCAACGTCAACAATGTTTGAAAAATGTTCGGTGATAAGATCGACCGTAACGGTACCGAGAGCGGTGGGTTTAAGTGCCTTTCCGTCTTTTTCAACATAGTTTCTGCTGATGATGGTGGTTATGATAGGAGCATAGGTGGAAGGTCTTCCGATTCCGTTTTCCTCAAGAGCCTTGATAAGGGAAGCTTCGGTGAATCTGGAAGGCGGGGCGGTGAAATGCTGGTTGGGCTTTATTTCGCGGACTTTCAGCACGTCGCCGGAATTTGCGTGTTTCGGGATGGAGGATTTTTCCTCATCGCCGTAAGGATAAAGAACGGAGAAACCGTCGAAACGGACGGAAAATCCGCTTGATTTAAATCCGTAATCGCCTGCGTTGATGTCGATGGAAACGGTGTCATAAAGAGCCGCAGCCATCTGGCTTGCGATAAATCTGTCCCATACAAGCTTATAAAGTTTATGCTGTTCGGGAGTGAGGCAGGATTTGAGCTTTTCGGGAGAAAGTTCCGGCATGGTGGGGCGGATAGCTTCGTGGGCATCCTGTGCACCGGCCTTTGTTTTATAGGCTTTTGCGGTGGTCGGAAGATATTCTTTTCCGTAAGTCTGCTCAATATAAGCTGCCGCAGCCTGTTTTGCCTCAACGGAAATACGGAGAGAGTCGGTTCTCATATAGGTGATAAGACCGACCGCGCCCATTCCGGGAACGTCAACACCTTCATAAAGTTCCTGAGCGATTCTCATGGTTCTTCTGGGCTGGAAGCTCAGACGAAGCGAAGCTTCCTGCTGAAGGGTGGAAGTGATAAAAGGCGGAGCGGGCTGTTTTTTGCGGACGCTTTTTTTGATTGCGCCGATTACAAAAGGAGTTCCCTTAAGTTCGGAAACGATCTGTTCTGCCTCGTCGCCGGTTTTGATTTCGATTTTTTCGCCGTTTTTAGTGGCAAGTTTTGAAGAGAAAGCGGAAGTTTCGCCTTTTTCGCAAAGTTTTGCGTCAATGGACCAGTATTCTTCCGGTTTAAAAGCTTCGATCTCGCGTTCGCGGTCAACAATAAGCTTTACCGCAACGGACTGAACTCGTCCCGCGGAAAGGGAAGAACCGCCGCGGATATTTTTCCAGAGGAACGGGCTTAATTTATAGCCAACGATCCTGTCGAGGATTCTGCGTCCCTGCTGTGCGTTGACAAGGTCGGTGTCAATGCTTCTGGGCGCGGCCATACCCTGTTCAACGCCGAAATGGGTGATTTCGTTGAAGGTTACACGGTTCTGTGAATCCATCGGAAGACCGAGAAGTTTTGCAAGATGCCAGGAAATTGCTTCGCCTTCGCGGTCAGGGTCCGTCGCGAGATAGACGTAATCCGCTGCTGCAGCCTGTTTTTTAAGGCTGCGGACAAGGTTTTCCTTGCCGGATATAAGGATATACTGGGGGACAAAACCGTTTTTAACGTCGATTCCAAGAGTTGTTTTCGGAAGGTCACGAACGTGACCCATCGATGCGACAACGGTAAAATCCTCTCCAAGATATTTTTCAATGGTTTTTGCTTTAGCAGGGGACTCCACTATAACAAGATTTTTTGCGGTTTTAGCGGAGCGTTTTGATACTTTGGTTTCTGCTGCCGTAATGATTACCCCCTAATTCATATTAAGTCTCCCTTGTCAAAGGGAGATCTGGATAGCCCCTCAGAGGAGGGGCTGTCTGCGAAGCAGACTGAGGAGGGATATCCCCGATCAATCTGCCAATGTTTTTAAATGATCCATCCTCCGTCATTTCCTTGGGGAAATGCCACCTCCTCCTCCGAGGAGGTTTTAAGCAAAGGAGAGAATTTATGCAATAACAAATCTTCTTCCGGAAACCGGAACGATAAGCCCGAGGATTTCAAGCTCCGTAAGTCCCACAGCGACTGCGGAGGAAGAAAGACCGGTAAGATCGGAAATTTCGTCCGAGCTTTTCGGAGTCCGTTCAAGAACGCCGTAAATTGCGGCGGCGTTTTTGGAAAGTCCCGGCGGCGGAGCTTTTTTAACCGCTTTCGGGGATTTTTCTGGTCTTTCGTTTTTTGCTTCGGGATTTTTTTCGATTTTGCGCTTCTGAATTTTGTCAAAGCTGAGATGAGAAGTGTATTCTTCCCCAAATTCGGAAAGAATATCCTTTGCGTCCGCAACGGGGATCGCTCCGCTTCGAAGAAGGCGGAAGGTTCCCTGGGAAGTGGTGCGGTTAACGTCTGCCGGAACGGCAAAAACTTTTCTTCCCTGTTCAAAAGCAAGGTTCGCGGTGATGGAAGTTCCGCTTCTTGCGGCCGCTTCAACAACGCAAACTCCAAGGCTCATTCCGGAAACGATGCGGTTTCTGATGGGAAAAAAGCTTCCGGCTGCTTCCGCATCCGGAACAAATTCGCTTATAACCGCGCCGTTTGCGGCGATAAGTTCCTTAAGTTCAATGTTTTCCGGCGGAAAGGTTTTACAGATTCCGCAGCCTTGCACCGCAACGGTTTTTCCTCCTGCGGCAAGACAGGCTTTGTGGGCGGCGGAGTCGATTCCAAGAGCCATTCCGGAAACAACAAGTGCTCCGGCGCTGCCGAGTCCTCCGGCAATTATCTGCGCCATTTTGTTTCCGTATTCGCTGAGCCTTCTTGTTCCGACCACCGCAACGGCGGGTTCGCTGTTAAGGCAGGTTTCGTCGCCGAGAACGTATAAAACCGGCGGCGCGGAAACGATATTAAGAAGGTTCTTCGGATAAAATTCCGATTCCTTGGTTATAACCTTTGCGCCGTAATTTTCGGCGGTTTCAACCGCCCTTTTCGCAAAATCAAGGCTGGTTGCCCGGATCCGAAGAGCATCCATGGCATTTATACAGCCGACCTTTTCGATTCCGGAATCTCCGGAAAGAAAAAATTCTTCCGGGTCGGGAAAAACCCGAAGGATTTCATCGACAATTTTGTTTCCGGGCTGTGCCGCAATTCCAAGCCATGCCCAATGTTCAAGACTCATTTTCGGGTCCTCCTCTCAGAATGGCCTTCTCTTACGGGAAGGATTAATTGCCGATTGCCGCCGAATAGATCATAATTGCCGCGGCGGAAGCGGCATTAAGGCTTTCTGCTTTTCCGGGCATGGGGATCATGACCACGTGGCTGCAGGCCTTGATAACATCGTGCTCAAGTCCGTTTCCTTCGTTTCCGATGAGCACGCAGGATTTTTCGCTGAATTTAACCTCCGGAAGGAGAAGGGCATTTTCTGCTAAGGCAGAAGCGTAAGTGGAAACTCCCGCTTCGTGAAGAAGCGAAAGAGCCTCCGCCGTTTCAGAAAACACCTTTATCGGAAGGCGGAAAATACAGCCCATTGTTCCGCGCAAAACTTTAGGAGAATAGCAATCGGCACAGCCGCAAAGAAAAACCCCGCGAACGTCCATTGCTTCGCAGGTGCGGAGAATGGTGCCGATGTTGCCCGGGTCCTGAAGATTTGAAAGAAGAACGTAAACGCCGTTTTTGCTTAAATCAATGGGGCGTTCGGCAATTCTGCAAACGGCAAAAACCCCCTGGGGAGTTTTTGTGTCGCTTATCTTTTCGGCAACGGAACAAGTTATATTATACACCTCTTTTGCCTCGGAAAGAAGAGCCGAAAGATATTCGGGATATTTTTTTTCGGCTTCCTCCGTAAGGAAAAGGCGAAGGACTTCTGCGCCGCTTTTGCAGGCTTCGGAGCAAAGTCTTGCACCTTCGACCACAAAAAGGCCGCTTTGTTTTCTTGCTTTTTTGTCGGAAACAAGGGCTGCGGCTTCCTTTATAATCGGGTTTTCACGGCTTGAAATAAGCATAAGGTCCTCCTGTTTTTGGAAAAATTGGAAGTAATTGTATGGGAAACAAGCCCATAAAATTACCTGTAAATAAAGCAATTCGCCCGAGCTAATGTATAACTCGGGCGTTTATTGTCGAAATTAAAGAGCTGCTTTAGCCTGTGCGCAAAGAGCTGCAAAGCCTTCTGCGTCATGGATTGCCATTTCGGAAAGCATTTTTCTGTTAAGGGTTACACCGGATTTTTTGAGGCCGTTCATGAAAGAGGAATAGTTCATATCGTTCATTTTGCAGCCAGCGGAAATTCTGGTGATCCAAAGTCTTCTGAATTCTCTTTTTTTCTGTCTTCTGCCGATATATGCATAGCGGCCGGTTTTCATAACTGCTTCTTTAGCAGTTCTGAACAGTCTGTGTCTTGCGCCATAGTAACCTTTAGCAAGTCTCAGAACTTTTTTTCTTCTTTTATGGGACATAACTCCGCCTTTAA